>CALEHF010000058.1 GCA_937876125.1 uncultured bacterium | reverse complement strand
CGCTCATGAGTGATTCGATTCTCATGCCCTGAGCCCGTCTCGCTCCAGCCTTCATGGCAACGCCTTCCCACTTCGCGACCCAGTGGGCAAGCGCTCCTCGAGGCCGGGCGCCGCCGGGGGTGGCAAGTGCTGACGAGCGTCGCTTGGACTGCGCTGCCGCGCGGCTCGTCACGATGAACTCGGGCGCTCGGGCTCAGCCTTCGTCACATGGAAGCTCTCTTGCCAGACTGCTTCCGGAGCTTCCGCTCCTCAACTGGCCGTTCCCCCTACGGATGCGTTTCAGCGTCGTCCCCCATCAAGCGCCACAACTCTCCTCCGAGCCCGGGGCTCCAGGCGATGCGCAGCCCCTCGTCTTGCCCTTCCACACTCTTCTTATGCGCTCGCATCTCTTCTGCCGACGCGCAAAAGCGCACCGGCACGATGCGCATCACGCTCTTGCCCTCCTCCTTCAGCTCGGCGAGGACCGCGGGCAAGTCGCGCTCCCTTCCCGTCTCCGCGACGCGAAGTCCGACGAAGCGACTTCGCTTTCGCGTGACGTCATCCTCTTCGAGCTTCAACCACGCCGCGCGCTGCTCGTCCTCGGTTTCTTTGGGGAGCACCAACACCACCGTGCCGCCGAAGGCGCCCGGCGGCATCGGGATCCCCTTTCCACCCGACAGGAGCTTCGCCGCAAAGTGCGGGGTGATCGCGCGGATCGGGCGGTCGATCATCGGGTCATGGGTCGAGAAGAGATCGGTCTCGAGCCAGATCGATCCCTCTTCTGAGTCGGGGTACTCATCGCCTTCAAGGACCTCGACGCGACTCTCTCCTCCCAACCGAGCGGCGGCGAGCCCCGCCCACTGCCGCGCGAGCGGTGAGCCGTGGGAGAGCCACAATGTGCGCGGCTTCTCGCCCGTCTTTTTGGACTCGAGTCCGAGCGCCGTGAACACAGCCGCAACTCCCTGAGAGCGATCTTCGATCGACTCGACCTCGCTCGGGAAGCCGACCGACGCGCGATCACTCGCCTCGGCGTCCCACTCTTCGCGATGAGCACTGCTTGCAAGGATCGTCAACTGGCCTCCCCGAGGGTCGAGCGGATCGGGGAGCCCCGCCTCGGAGAGACGGCCGAGCGGACCGGGGTCGATGACGAGCGCGCGGGGGCCATCCCGATCCTGCCAGCGCATCGCCGCAGCCATGCGGCCCCCGGCTCCTTCACCCGCGACGAGCACGCGTTCGGGATCGACGGGCGAGTATCGCGTCACCTGTTCGATGACCTGGGCCGCCGCACTTCCGAACGACCCCACATCCTCGGAGAACGTATCTTCCCAGGTGTAGCGTCCGCTCTGATGGAGGTCTTCTTCGATGACGGGGTACGGCTGCTCGATCACAGCGACCGCGGCTTCCTTGCCGACCAAGAGCCGCCAGCGGGTCGCGTCGTCGCTCGAGTTCGACCCCTCGTCGGGAATCCAGACCAGAAGCGGCCACGGCCCCTCCCCCTTCGGAACGTGGAGTCGGTATCGAAGCTCTCGGCGCATGGTGACCGCGTGAGTGCCCTCCGAATACCCACGTGCTCGCGCCTCCGCATAGACGATGTAGGTGCCGCGATCGTCATCTGGATCGGGGTCGATCGCTGCCAGGTCACCGACCGGAACGATGGCGACGGTCGCCATCCGCGCGTCGGGGGAACGCTTCGCGAACTGATCCGCGGTGCCCAGACCGCCGCGGGTGTGAAAGCCGCCGTTCACGTGAAGAATGACGTGGTCGGGATGAGCAGCCAGAGCAAGCGCGCACGACTCCCCCATCGTGTTGTCCCAAAGACTCTGGATCGACGTCAGGCGATTCTCGTCTCGCCCCTCCATAAAGCTCCCACCGTGGCCCCGCACCGTGCGGTCGTAGCGCTCCCAATACAGAGGGTCGTTCGGGAGGAGATCCTTGGCGACGCCGACGCGCTCTGCTTCTGTGAGGGACTCGAGCGCCTCCGCTCCACCCATCGCGATCTTCCGACGCACCGCCGGGGAGAGGTTGGCGCCGATGATCGGGACGCCGGCGCGCTTCGCGGTCTCGATGAGCGCTCGATAGCCGGAACGGTAGTTCGACCATGCCCGAGCCTCGGCCAAGAACTCGGCCTCGAGAGTCTCTCCCGCGAGGTACCGATCGAGGGCGGCTTGATCGCCTCGGGTGAACATCTCCATCGCGAGCACGACCCGCCCTTGAGTCGCGAGCAAGAGCCCTTCGAGAATGGCGTGCTCGGTACGGTGCGTCACTTCGTCGAGGTGGGTCTCGCCGAGGAACACTGCGTCCGACTCCGCGAGCGCGGTGACCAAAGTGGCGACGTCGATCTCGCGGCCACTCTTCCCCTCGAAGATGCGAATCACGCGCTCGAGGGGCGGAGTCAGGTCGGCATCCGAGAGCACACTCCCAGGCCGGGTCTGACCGGCACCCGACGACGCACAGCTCGCGACACAAAGGAGCAGGAGGAGGAGCGAGATGCCGAGCGTTCCGTTTCGCATGATTCCGTCGCTTTCCGTTGCTTGAGCTACCACGAGGCGGGCCGGGGAGGGGGCGTGTCCCAATGCTCTGCGATCCACTGGGCGGCCTCGAACAATCCGTCCACCGTGACCTCCGCCCGCACCCCCACCGGGAGTGGCTCCGCCCCGCGCCCCGTTCGGACCCGCACGGCGCGTAGGTTGGATCTCCTCGCACTCACAATGTCGCTCCACGAATCTCCGACCAGAAACGAGCCGGTCAGTTGGAGGTCGTGGGCTTCGGCCGCCCGAGTGAAGAGGCCATCGGCGGGCTTCCGACAGTGACAGTCATCGGTCGGAGTGTGAGGGCACACTTCGACGGAGGTGATCGTCGCACCCCATCGCTCCACTTTTTTGACCATCCCCGCGTGAATCGTGTCGACGATCTCCTTTGTGGTGTAGCCGCGCCCGATCCCCGATTGGTTCGTCACGATGACAATCGGCACCGACAATGTGCCGAGCACCCGAAACGCCTCTTCGGCGTCGGGATAAAACTCGAAATCGGAGGGAACGCGGACGTAGTCGGAGTTGTATTGATTGATCACTCCGTCGCGATCGAGGAACACCGCGCGGCGGCTCAAGGTCGAAGCCCTCCGAGCTCCCCGCGAACCAAGGCGCGGAAGCCCTCGATGATGAGGTGCACGATCACCATATGCCCGTCCTGCGCATTTTGCATCGCGGCGACATCGACATGGAGGGCGATATCGACCCGCGCGCGCAGCTTGCCACCGTCGAACCCCGAGAGGCCCACGGTCGTGCAGCCGATCTTTTTTGCGCGGTCGATGCCAGAGAGAATGTTCGGCGAGTTCCCCGAGCCGCTCATCGCGATGACCACATCTCCCGGACGCGCCCACTGTTGGACCTGCTCGGCGAACACCTCATCGAAGGAGAGGTCGTTGCCGATGGCAGTGATGACGGAGGGGCTGTCGGAAAGGGAAAGGACCTGCAGCCGCTTCGGTTCGGAGAAGGGGATCGCATAGGTCGCGAGATCTTCTGCGAGGTGCGCCGCGGTGGTCGCGGAGCCGCCGTTACCGAACACCAACACGCGCTGGTCGGCCTGGTACGCAACATCGATGCATTCGATCACGCGGGCGACGCCACCGCGATCGATGGTGCCGAGCGCCTCGATGGTGGTCTCGAGATATCGAGTGAGACGTGAATCGAGAGCTCGGCGGACCTCGCTCGATGCCGGCGGGTTCGGCGAAGGGGGACTCGAAGACACAGATCTCCTCCATCTGAATCGGGGGGGCCGAGCCGGCCAGCATACCTGACCCGCCCGGCAGTTCCCCCCCGTTCCGCGGGTCCCGCCTCCCTTCCCAACCGGCGAACGGCTATCCTCCCGAGGAGGCTGTTGCGGCCTTATCCCTCTCTCCCCGATCCCGAACCGGAAAGACCTGCGCAGTGCTCGCTCTCTCGACCTCCTGCATCGCCCCTGCCCCCGCCGAGCTCGATGCGCGGATCGACGAGCTCCTCTCCTACGAGGTGGATGCCTACGAACTGAGTTACAAGATCGCCGGGGACGAAATCGCCGCATTCGGGAAAGCGATCATCGGGGCCGGGCGCCGCGTCGTTAGCCTCCATAGCTACTGCCCGGTGCCGAAGGGAATCGTTCCTGCGAATGCGGGAGGCGACCTGCTCCTTCTCACATCCGAAGACAAGACGATGCGAGAGCGCGGGGTGAAGGCGACGATCGACACGCTCGAGTGGGCGGCACGCCTCGAGGCTCGCGCCATCGTCATTCACTCGGGGCGCACTCCGATCGAGTATCCGAAACTGCGGATCCGTGACCTGTATGACCGGGGACGCTGGCCGGGGAACGACGGCGAAGGGATCATCCGGAAGCTCCTGAAAGATCGGAAGGAGACCGTCGAGCGCTCTCTCGATCTTCTGTGCCTCTCCCTCGATCCGATCCTCCAGGCGGCTTCCCACTTCGAGGTGTCGGTCGGGCTCGAGAACCGCATCTACCCCCATGAACTCCCTGGCCCGGCGGAGTTCACCCGTCTTCTCGACGTGTTTCGCGGGGCGATGGTCGGCACGTGGTACGACACCGGCCACGCCAAGTACCAAGAAGAGTTGGGCTTCGCGGCCCCGGGAGAGACCTGGGATGCGATGCGACCCTCCCTGCTCGGCTGTCATGTGCATGATGTCTTGGGGATCCAGGACCATCTTCCCCCCGGCGAGGGGAAGCTCGATCTCGCCGCGCTCCTGTCTGAACTCCCCGACACGATGCCACTCGTCATCGAGTGTCGTGCCGGTCAGGGAGTCGATCGCATTCGGGCGGGGATCGACGAGCTCAGAAGAACGCTCTCTGGAGATGAGAATACGCCGGCAGATCCGTTCTTCCTCGGCTGAGAAAGGCGCGGTCCTGCCGGCGGGAAAAGGTAAAAAAAGAGACCCAACCCGAAAGGGGGAAATAGGGGAATGTTCCGGGCCAGGTCTACAGGTCGAAAATTAGGTCTCTGTCAGCGCGCTCTTCGTCGAATCGATGTTGAGCACGATGCTGATCCGCGTGAGAACGAACCGGATCACCGATCGACGGAGCGCGCGTCATCTCTTTGAACGGGTCGAGCTCACTTCCAAATGAGGCCGGACCGATTGAAGACCGTACAGAGTCGAGGTTTCGATCGCCCACGCTCGACTCCCCAGAGGGGTCTCAGGTGCGGCAATGAGCCTCCAGCAAGGTCTAAAGGTCCCCGATGGCAAGCGGCGTTCGACTGCCCAGGATCGGTCCAGAATAGCGACAGATCAGGTAAGGTCGAATCGACTCGAACAGGGCGAGTGTCCACGATCGGACGGCCCCAGTCCAGGGACGTCCAGGGAGATTTCGCGCTCGAGGAGCCATCCGACTCAAGGGGGGACTCCACCTCCGAATTGTATTGCCCTCCTGGGGTGAGTCAACGATCGCTGTCAGCTTTTGATACACCTCTTCGATTCCTTGGACGGTGTGCCCTGGAGCCGTATGATTTGCGGTGTGCAGAGGTTGGGACGCCGCCCGGCTCACCGCGGGTCGACCCCACCGAGCATCACGCCACAGTGCATCGCGCCGTCGGGGCACCTTCGGGGTCCACTCGGGGCCCGTCGCGCGCCACTGGCACCCCTGCCCCGTCCCACCGCGCTCTCCCGTACGGTGGTCCGTGCCGCTTGCCCCCGCTCACCGACCCCTCAAGGGAGTCGGGAAGCGTCCTCCGATTGGGAAGAGAGCCTCGCACCGATGTCGATCTCCCGAAGCGTCGCTGACGCTCTCGAACGCTCATCTTGGATCCGCCGCATGTTCGAAGAGGGTGCGCGGTTGCGCCGAGAGCACGGCCCCGACTCCGTCTTCGACTTCTCACTGGGAAACCCGATCCTCCCGCCCCCCCCCGAGGTCCTCGCCCGAATGCGCGAGCTCGTCGACAAGGAAGGGGTCCACCGCTACATGCCGAACGCCGGTTGGCCCGAAGTGCGCGAGAAGGTCGCCGCGTCACTCGAGCGACGCACCGGGATTCCCTACCGAGTCGGGAACATCATCATGACGGTCGGCGCGGGGGGCGCGCTGAACGTGTTCTTCAAGGCGACTCTCAATCCCGGCGACGAAGTGATCGTGCTCTCTCCATACTTCGTCGAGTACGGATTCTACGTCGAGAACGCGGGGGGAAAACTGGTGGAGGTCCCCTGCACCGAGGACTTCGGTCCTCCCGCCGCGGAGACGTTGCTCGCTGCGATCACCCCTCGCACTCGCGCGGTGGTCATCAACTCACCGAACAACCCGACCGGGCGGATCTACACCGACGCGGAGCTCGTCAAATTCGCCGCAGCACTTCGGGAGGGGTCGAAGAAGGCGGGCGCGCCGATCACGCTGATCACCGACGAGCCCTATCGTAAGATCATCTACCCCGGCTTCGACTGCCCAGAAGTTCCCCCCGTGTACGAGCACACCGTGTTGATCACCTCGCACTCCAAAGATCTCGGACTCGCTGGAGATCGGATCGGATACCTCGCGATCTCTCCACAGCTAAACGATGCTGCCGAGCTCTTCGCGGGGTGCACTTTCTGCAATCGCACTTTGGGATTCGTCAGCGCGCCGAGCCTCTTTCAACACACCGTCGCCGATTTCCAGGACCTCTCAGTCGATGGAACTCTGTATGCGACGAACCGCCAGATCTTCCTCGACCATTTGAACGACCTCGGATTTGACATCGAAGCACCGGGAGGGGCGTTCTACCTGTTCCCGCGTTCGCCGATCGAGAACGAGGTCGAATTTGTGAACCGACTGCTCGACGAGCGGATCTTGGTCGTCCCCGGTCGCGGATTCGGAACCCCCGGGTACTTCCGCATCTCCTACGCGGTTCCGACCAAGACCGTGGAGGGATCGCTCCCCGGCTGGACGAGGGTCGCTCGCGAGTATCCCCAGCTGACCCGAGTCGCGAAGGAACAAGCCGAATGACCGTACGCCTCGACCTAGGCCACCCGCTCGCCGCCGTTCATGCGGGTCTCGCCCGAATTCTTCGCGAAAAACTTCAGAGCACTGTGAAGTCGCTCGAGGCCTCCCCACCCGGGTTCCTCGAAATCCTCGATGAAGGGGACAGCGTCGCGGAACGCTGTCGCGAGGAAGCCGCGCGCCTTCAGAAGTTCGAGACGGTTGTCGTCCTCGGAATCGGCGGCTCCGCACTCGGTGCCCGGACGGTGCGCGATGCTCTCGCCCCCGAGTTCGCCGCGCGATTGGTCGTCATCGACAACATCGATCCCGTCACCATTGTGCGAACGCGCGACTCCCTCGACCCCAAGAGCACCGCGTTCTTCGTGGTGTCGAAATCCGGTTCGACCGCGGAGACCGCCGCGCAGTTGATCCTGTTTCGCACCTGGCTCTTGGAGGCGGGGTGCAACCCGGCAGAGCACATCACTCTGATCACAGATCCCAAAAATGGCCCGCTCCGCGCCCTCGCGACTCGCGATGGCTACAGCACTCTCGAGATTCCACCGCGCGTCGGGGGACGCTTCTCGGTTCTCACTCCCGTCGGATTGTTACCCGCCGCGGTCCTCGGCATCGATCCCGCCGAGCTCCTTGCCGGGGCGCGCGCGATGTGGCACGCGGTGCGCGACCAGGAAGATCACCCGCTCCTCGACTGGGTGGCGGGCCATGCCATCCGAGCAGAGCACGCAGGGCAGCAGATCCAAGTTCTCATGAGCTACTCCGACCGCCTGAGCACGCTCGGCGACTGGTTCGCGCAACTGTGGGGAGAGAGCCTCGGCAAGAAACTGGACCGGGCGGGGAAAGTGGTCCACCGCGGGAGCACTCCCCTCGCGGCGGTCGGCGCCACCGATCAGCATTCCCTCGTGCAGCTCTTCGCGGAAGGACCCGCCGACAAGCAGTTTCTGATCCTCGGACTCGATGGTGCCAGAGCCCCGCTCACCCCCCTCGGCGCCGAGGCGGCAGAGCTGTCAGCCGATTTTGCCTATCTCGAGGGGCACAGCATCGACGAATTGTTCGAGGCGGAGCGGATCGGCACGATCCAAGCCCTCCGTGCGGCGGGACGTCCCGTGGCGCGCCTCCAGCTCGAAAAGCTCGACGCCGCGACCCTCGGCGCGTTGTTCGTCTTCTTCGAACTCGCAACCGTTCTCGCGGCCGACCTCCTCGACGTCGATCCGTACGACCAACCCGGTGTCGAAGCGGGCAAGATCATCGCCTTCGCTCGGATGGGACGCGCGGGTTACGAGGAGAAGGTGCGCGAGCTGCTCGGTGAGGTGGCCGAGGAAACTCCAGGCGCACCGCTCTTTTAGTCGAATCGGTTCGCACTACCGAGCCGCATAAGAAAGGGGGGAGCGTGACGGTTCCCTCTGGGTCCAGCTCAGGGTCCGAAGAAGATCATCTCGACGTCCGTGAGTTCTTCGCCTCACCGCGCCACGCCTTTTTCTTTCGAACTGACCCTCGGGTTCAAGAGAAGATCGAAGCGCGCCGCGCCGAGCTGAATGCCACCGGCAAGTTGCTCGGCAAGACTCCGATCATCAATCTTCAGACCCATCCTGCGATCGTCGAACTGCACGACGGCAACGCTTCCGTCGTGGCCTGGTTACTCTCGGCGATCGATCGGGGCATCGCGCCGACCCTTCGCGCCTTGAAGGAGAGTTTCGAGTTCGTCGTGATCCTCCACGATCGGGTGCACGAGAGCGGCGAGGTTTGGCAGCCATTCGTCCCCCCCGAGGTGGCTTGCGCCGATCGCCTGCAGTCGGTCCCTGACCCCGAGCAGGACGGCCGCGAGGTTCGCAAGGCGATCACCCACGAGGGCGAGATTGCCGCTTTCGACAATCGAGAGTTCTTCTCGGGAGCGGACTCTTCGGAGAGGCTCGGTGCGATCGCACACGACCACCAACAGAGGCTCTCCTGAGGAGGGTCGAGACTCCCCAGCCACGTCCCCCCCCGTGCGGGGGCACGAACTCCATTCACCCGAGCGAGGAGCCCGATGCACTCATCGCCCGAATTTCCCACCGAGGCCCGCTACGACGCCTACCCGCCGCGCGAGATCGCCCAAAAAATCGAATAACTCGGCGTCACGAAAGCCCACACTGCGCTGATCCCTCTCCTCGCTCTCTCGATGCTCGCCGGCGCGTTCATCTCGATCGGCGCAATCCTCTTCACCGTCGTGATGACCGACGCGAAGCTCGGCTTCGGAGTCTCGCGGTTGATCGGTGGTGCGAGTTTCAGCGTCGGCTTGGTGCTCGTCGTCGTCGCGGGCGCCGAACTCTTCACCGGGAACAATCTCATCGCCATGGCATGGGTCAGCCGGCGCATTGGAACACGCGACGTCCTCCGTAACTGGGTCGTGGTCTACGCCGGAAATGTGCTCGGTTGCCTCGGGACAGTGGGGTTGGTTCTCTGGGCGGACATCGGAGCCTTAGGGAGCGGAGCTGTCGGCGATCTGGCGGTGAAGATCGCGACCGGCAAAGCAGGACTCACGATCGGTCAAGCGTTCGCCCGCGGCGTCTTGTGCAATGCTCTCGTTTGCCTGGCGGTTTGGCTCGCGATGGGTGGGCGCAGCGTCACGGACAAAATCCTCGCCGTTCTCTTTCCCATCGCCGCATTTGTGACGATCGGGTTCGAACACTCGATCGCCAACTGGTTCTTCCTCCCCTACGGGCTACTGCTCGCCGGGGGGGACCCCGCCCTGGTCGCGGGGGCGGTCCAAAACATCCTCGCGGTCACCGCGGGAAACGTGGTCGGCGGAACCTTGCTGGTCGCCGGGGTCTACTGGGTCGCCTATCTGCGGGAAGACGCCACTCCCTGACGGGGTGGCGTCGAGGCTCCTAGCGCGTCCGTGATTTGTACACAGATCATGCTCGGGGAGGAGCGTATCGCCCCTCGGTTCTTAGTCGTCTCCCCTGGCAGCCTGGTCTCGCTGCGAAAGAGCGCCCCGCCGGCGCGGTTCACGGGTCCTGGGTGCAGAGGTCCCCAGAATCAGCCGAAGACAATGAGAGCCAGAAAGGCCCAACGATGAACACTCGAGGCGCCGGCACCGCACGCCCCCATCTCTTTCCCCGCTCCAGGCCCCGCGCGACCGAGAGCCCCGCAGGGCTCCCCCGTCTCACTCTGCGCCGCGCTCGCAGCTGGACGATCAGCGGGGTCCGATCGGCGACGAACCGTCTGGGAATCGATCGGTTGCCGTGCCACTGCGCGGGGAGCTGGACCTCGATTCCGACCCACTACTGGTATGGACTCTCCTTCCGATACGAACCGGCGGTCTATCAAACCCTCAAAGCTGAGCTGAAGCGAGGAGACACCTTCTTCGATGTCGGTGCCCACTTCGGGATCTGGTCCCGCGTCGCGCATCAGATTGTCGGACCGGAAGGCTCGGTCGTGGCCTTTGAGCCGAGTCCGGCGTACTCGAGGCTCGAGGGATACATGGGGAAGACCCAAGCTCGCCTCGAAAACGTGGCGATCGGGAGCGAGCTAGGTGAGGCGGTGTTCTTCGCCCAAGGCGCGGCGACGACCGGAAGCCTCTCGCGCGAAGTCACAGCGATCAACGAGGAGTTCGAAGACGGGGAAGTGTCGGAGTTGCGCGTCCCGATCCAGCGCCTCGATGACTACTGTGAGGAGATCGGGATCACTCCCTCATTGATCAAGATCGATGTCGAGGGGTTCGAGCTCGAGGCTCTCCGGGGCGCTCAGAATCTCCTGGAGACGCGCCGTCCCAAGTTGGTGATCGAGGTTCACCCTCCGCAGCTCGAGCTCTCGGGTGGATCCGAAGCCGCGCTTTTCGAGCACCTCGAGTCCGCGGGCTACTCGAGCCAGGTGATCGATCAGAACGAGAACTCCCTCTTCACGATACTCTGCCTCCCTGACGCGTTCTCTGCTTAGCCTGAGATGTGGGGGTCAGACCCGAGCGACGGCCAGAGCTGGTGGGATCGCTCTTTGGGCGGGTCGCATTACCGAGAGCGTTCCTCGACCTTTCGCACCAAGTCATGGTAGTCGCGAGCGGAGACGATCCCCTTCTCGATCAGAAGCTCAACCAGCGCCTGGTGACGGGTCGCGAGCGTACGCACGTTGAGGGACCCGGCAACCTTTTCGGGGACGGGAGCTGCCGGAGCGGGTGTCGTACCCCACGAAGTGGCGCGGCCGTGCGCTAGAGGCGCGGCTTTCTTGGCGGGCGCTTCGATCCCCGTGATGAACTCCATCGTCACGCCGAAGTAGTCGGCGCACTTGCGCACCAAGCTCTCGCTCGCATGGGCAATTCCATCGAGGACGTCTTGCAGTGTGCTGCGCGGCACGCCGATCGTGTCCGCAACTTGCGAGACGGTGACGTGGTTCGTATCGACCAGGAACTGAATTTTGCGGATGGTCTGCGTTGACTGCATGTCCCAGGAAGTCGGTTCTTGCGTCGCCATGCGGTACTACTCCTCGAGCCCGGGAGAAAGAAGGGCCCGTTCGATGATCGGCATCCGCCGGCGCAAACTTGAACGAGAGACGCCTCGGCCGGGGCAACACCTCAAATCAGTAGGTCGAGCGCAGGTAAACGGCGTTCAAGAGGAGCCCGGTCGAGCCGCGCCAGAACCCCCGGAAGCACGGGTCGCCGGCGAACAGCACCACGTGGCCACGGCCGACCCGTTCCTCCGCGAGAAACACCCGCCGGCGAACCTTGTCGACGTTTTCATCGGAGATGAACCCACTCGCGGCGGGCTCTTCGGTGAACGCCGCAACGTCTCCCCCGTCCCCTTCAAGGGCGAAAGTTCGGGTTCCGTCCATGAACGCGAACATCGTCTCGGGGTGCCCGAAGGCGAGCGGGTGCTCGGGATCGAGGGTGACACGGAAGATGTTCCCCGGGACCTGCCGCTCCTCCCGCTCTTTGCGCAATTCGGAGATGGTTTTTCGTTGGGGATCCTCCTCGTCACGTGGCGGCTCATCGGTGCGAGTCTTACGCCCGGACAGCTTCACCCCTTCTGCCCCGAGGGCGAACGCCGCAGACTCGAATGCAACGATGGTTCCGCCCGCTCGCAACCAGGCTCGCAGCGAGGCGACGGCGCCCTCGTCGAGTGCGCCCCGATACCCAGACCCGGTCGGGAGAATCAGCACGTCATATTCGTCGAGCGCTCGAGAACCGATCGTATCGAGAGAGATCGCACTGAAGGTCGCCCCGATGGTTTGCTCGAAGAGACTCCACACCGCTCCAAAGGAGAGGCTCGAAACCCCTTCGCCACTCGCGACCGCAATCCGTGGGGGGCGCAGGGTCTCGACCTGATCGGAACCGAGATCGATCCCCTCGTCGGTCCACCCCGAATCGACTCCGTAGAACGTCACCGCGCACTCTTTCGCGACGGCTTGGACCGCGCTATGAGTCGCTGCGCCGAGAACGGGCACGACGATCGATCCCGCGGCGTAGTGCCGCCCGCCGCTCAAAATTGGAGTCGGCACCAGTTGGGCGCGTACCCCGCGACGGTGAAGAGATGCGAGCGCGCGCACGGCGTCGATCCCCTCCCAAGCGAAAAGATAGGCGACTTTCGCCTCCCCCTCGACATGGCCGGCCCGTGGATCGGACTCCGCCGGCACCCGAATCGCCGAGAAGGGGCCCGAGCAGATGAACCCTTCGACCCCCATCGCCATCGGGAGACACCACGCCGAGACGTCGTAGAAGAACGCGTCGCTCGCCGTCGCCCGCGGCTCGAGCAATGCCCGGGCGAGCCGGCCGGTCGGCTGATCCAGGCGGATGCTCCGCGTGCCCGCGGGCAACTTGGTCACTTCGTGGGACGCGCCGTGATAGTCGCGCAGATCCTCGGCGAGAGCGTCTTCGGCGAAGGCCGTGACTTCGATCCCTTGCGCTTCGAGAAGCGCGATCAGTGGCTCGAGGCGTCCGCCCGACTGGGGCGGGAAGAGGAACTCGACCACATCACCGGAGCGACCGACCTCGATCGCTTCCTGTCGAAACCGGTGGAAGTCGGTCTGGAGACGAGTTTTTTCCTTTACCGACGCGAGCAGCGTCGCCATTCCCGCAACGTGATGATGGTGCAAACGAGCGGCAAGTGTGAGCTCGGTTCCGTCACGCCGCAGGTAACGCACTCCCCCCCTCGCCCCCCCCGCCTGCTCGTAGGTCATGCCGACCGCGCCTTGTAGAGTCGGCCACGAGTCGCCGTAAGCGGGATAGAAGAGATCGAACGATTCACCGGTGTAGTACGACCAACCAAAGCGATCGAATGCGTGCGCGTTCGCGAGCCCGATCGTCTTCGACCACGCGAGAGTGATCTCGGAAACGTTTTCGTTGATCGGTTCTTCCGGAGGGAAGAAGAAATACGACGACTCCGGGGACATCTCATGAAAATCGACGTGGACCAAAGGCCACCACTGGATGTACTCGGCGATGCGCGCCCGCGTCTCTGGCTGACTCTGCCACGCCCAGTCTCGATTCAGATCGAAGAGGAAGTGGTTCGATCGCCCCCCCGGCCACGGCTCGTCGTGCTCGCGACTGCGCGGATCGGGGTTCCCCGACTCGGTCGCGACCGAGCGGAACCAGTTTTGATAGCGCTCGTGCCCATCGGGGTTCAAGCAGGGATCGACGATGACCAGCGCGTCTTCCCGGATCTGCTTCGACGCCGGATCGGTGCCGTCGATGAGTTGATAGACGGTCCAGAGCGCGGCTTCCGACGCCGAAGCTTCGTTTCCGTGCACGTTGTAGCTGAGCCACAAGACGGCCGGGAGAGACCCGAGGAGGGTGTCGATCTCGTCCGGGTTTCCGTCTCTCCGACGGGGGTCTGCGAGTTCACCCTGAAGCGCCTGGATCTCGGTCAATCGACGAAGAGTCTCGGGCGACCCGATGAAGCAGAGCACCAACTCCCGCCCTTCAGCAGTGCGGCCGTAGGGGCGGACGATGATCCGATCACTGGTCGCTTCGAGCTTCCGGTAGTAGGCGAGCATTTCATGGTGAGGCGTGAACCGGCTGCCGAGCGGCACTCCGAAGAATGCATCGGGGGAAGGGACCGCTCCGGCGAGCGTATCGCCCTTCTGAAACGGGAAGCGGTTCTCTTCTGCGAAGGCCGAAGAGATCGACAGCGTGACCAAGATCACGGCGATAACTCTGAGCGCGGTACAAAGCATGGGGTTCCTTCCGGGAGGGGCGTACCGAGGGTCCATGCTCGGTTCATCGCAGATATCGGTCGTTCAAGGCCGTCCCTGTGCATCTCGATCGATGCCAGGTCCGATTGTGGCAGAGGGTCACTCGCGGAGCACGTCTTCTCGGGACCCTTCTGCCTCGAAAGAACTCGCCGGGGTTGCTCCCACTCTGCCTGCGAGCTATGACCCTCCCTCCCTGAAGGAGGACCCGTGGGCGAGGTTGGTATCCTGGTACGGCTCGCGATCCCCGTCGCGCTGGCCCAACTCGGCATGATGTCGATGGGGCTCGTGGATCTGTGGATGGTCGGGCGGCTCGGAAAAGATTCACTCGGAGGGGTCGCCCTGGGGGACCTGTGGGCGTTCGGAACCACGGCGATCGGCATGGGAATCGTCATGGGGCTCGACCCGATCGTATCCCAGGCCCACGGCGCGGGGGACGGGGAGCGGGCGGGGCGCGCGCTGCAGCGAGGCGTCGTTGTCGCGTGCCTCCTCGGCGGCGTGATCTGGTACCTCTTTGGATTCGCTGCCCAGGTCACGGTCCTGTTCGACCAAGAGCCACACCTCGCAGAGATCGGCGGCCGGTACTGCGCGGTCCAAGGGTGGAGTATCCCCGCGTTCCTCGTGTTCGTGGCGCTCAGGCAGTACCTCCAGGGGCGCGGGATGATGCGCCCGGCCCTCTGGACGATCCTGATCGCGAACGTCTTCAACTACGCGACGAACAAAGTGCTGATCTTCGGGCACCTCGGGTTTGAACCGATGGGCATCGAAGGGGCGGGCATCGCGACAGGGCTCTCCCGCATCGTCATGCTGGTCATTCTCATCGCCTGGATCCTCAAATTTCGCCTCCACCGCGGGGCGTGGGCACCGGTACGGCTCGCGACCTTCCATCTGCGCGGGTTCGGCGAAATTCTACGCTACGGAATTCCGGTCGGATTCCAGATCGGGGCGGAGGTGTGGGCATTCCAGGCGGCGAGCCTCTTCGCGGGAAGGCTCGGGGTCGAGGCGCTCGCGGCCCACACCATCACTCTCAAGATCGCGAGCACGAGCTTCATGATTCCTCTCGGCATCGGCGCCGCGGCGGCGACACGAGTCGGAAACCTCGTCGGGGAGGGAGACTTGCCACGCTCGCGACTCGCCGCCTGGACCGCGATCCGCCTCGGCGCCGCGGTGATGTTCATCTCGGGACTGACCTTCGCATTGATGCGCGAGAAGCTCGGGCGAGCCTTCTCTGAAGACCCTGAGGTTCTGGCTCTGATCGCGAGTGCGCTCCCGGTCGCGGCGGCGTTCCAGATCTTCGATGGCATCCAAGTGTCGGCGGCGGGCGCGCTGCGCGGGGCCGGGCGCACGATGGTCACGGGGATCGCATTCATCGTCGGCTTCTACGTGATCGCACTCCCCGCGAGCTACATGCTTTCCAGGCACTATGGGCTCGCGGGAATCTGGTGGGGACTCTGCCTGGGTCTCATGTTGGTGGCCGGGGTGCTGTGCACGGACTTGTGGCTGAGTCAGAAGCGTGCGCTCCAAGGAGAGATGCGGAAGTCACGGGTCGAGGACGGTTCTGATCGATGAAAAGGAAAACAGGGGTGACCGCTGCATGGCGATCACCCCTGTTCACTTCATGGCAGTCGACCCGAGCAGTTACGCCGGCGGGGGGGGCGGCGGCATCGCGCCGAACAAGGCAGCCAATTGCGGCGCTTGTCCCGCCGAAACCCAACCCGCCATCCCCTGACACCAAACCATCGAGTCTCGCGTCAGGCGGCCATCGCCGACCATGCCCTGCATTTGATCCATGTTGATCGGTCCGATCGACTGACCCGCTTTCGCTACGTGCCAGACCGTCGCGACCGGCGGCGGAGGCGGTGGCGCCGCCATCGCGGGCGCGCCCGCTTGGCCCATTCCGTGGACCATCTGGTTCGCCATCGCGAAGCCCATGCCGAGGCCCATTCCCTCGCTCGCTCCCCCACCGGCGGGATTGCTCGCGGCGTCGGTCATCGCTTGGCCGAACTGGTACGCCTGGTATTTGCCCATGTCGCCGATGATTCCCATCGAGCTGCGGGTATCGAGGGCCTTCTCGACGTTCTCGGGCAGGGAGACGTTGACGATGAACAACTGGGGGATCGCGAGCCCATACTCATCGTCGACCCGCGACTCCACTTCTTCTCGCAGCTGCGCCGAAAATTCCTGGTAGCTCCCCGCGAGATCGAGGACCGCGATTTTCGAGCTCGCGACAAGATCAGCGAACGCGGTGTTGATGATCGCGCGCAGAAGCTCGCTGACTTCATCGCTCTCGAACTCGCCATCCGTTCCGACCAACTCGGTGAGGAGAGCGCGGGGGTCGGTTGCCTTGAGGGCGTAGTTGCCGAAAGCGCGGATGCGCACAGGCCCGAAGTCGGGGTCGCGCATCACGATCGGATTGGGCGTGCCCCACTTCATGTCGGTGATCTGCCTCGTCGAAACGAAGTAGACCTCCGACTTGAACGGGCTGTCGAAGCCGTGCTTCCACCCCGCGATGGTCGAGAGTATCGGAATGTTGTCTGTGGTCAGCTCATAGGTCCCCGGCTCGAAGACATCGGCGAGCTGTCCTTGGTGGACGAAAATCGCCTGCTGGCCGGGGCGCACGATCAACTTCGCGCCATTCTTGATTTGGTTGTGATACCGGGGGAAACGCCAGACGAGTGTGTGGCGGCTATCATCGATCCATTCGATGATATCAACGAGTTCCCCGCGGAGTTTGTCGAGCAAGCCCATGGCGAGCCCCTCTCTTTCGACGACGGTCCATTGACGATGGCAAACGAGACTGGCGGCTCCGTCAGCCGCCAGAGCGAAGAGTTTGACGACTTGGGGCGTGGATGGAAGAGGACTTCTCACTCGGGACGAACTCCGCCACACTGATATCGTGTCCCAGGATGCTATTCGAGGAGGATCAATGCCAGGCCGAAGTGATGCCGCGCTCTTTAAGACCTTGGCCCGAATTCTTCCCCGCACCCGAATCATCACCGATTCCGGAGAACGCTCCCTCTACGACACCGATGGCCTCGCCCTCTACCGTGGGGTCCCCGGCGCGGTGCTGCTCCTCGAGAACGCCGAAGAGGTGATCGCCGCGGTCCGCGCTTGTCACCACCACGAAGTCCCGTTTGTCCCCCGCGGCGCGGGGACCGGGCTTTCTGGTGGCGCTGTGCCACTCGACGAAGCGTGGATTCTCGATGTCACCGGTATGGACCGGATCATCGAGATCGACCCCCTCGAGTCGCTCGCGCGCATCGAGCCGGGAGTTGTGAATCTCGATCTCGATCGCGCCGCCAGCGATTACGGCCTCCGCTACGCCCCCGATCCGTCGAGCCAGCGCGCATGCACCCTCGGCGGCAACATCGCCGAGAACTCAGGCGGACCACACTGCTTCCGGCACGGGATGACGACGCGCCACATACTCGCGCTCGAAGTCGTGCTCCCCGATGGCACTCTCACGAGCTTGGGCAGCCGCTCCGGCGCAACTGCGGGCCCCGACGAGCGCGGCCTCTTCGTCGGATCGGAAGGAACCCTCGGCATCGCGATCGAAGCGACGGTTGCGCTGATCCGCCGACCGGAGCAGGTGCGCACCTTTCTCGCGAGCTTCTCGAGTCTCGCCGCTTCCTGCCGGGCGGTGTCTCGCATCATCGCGAGTGGCGCGCGCCCGGCCGCGCTCGAGATCCTCGACCGACTCACGATCGCCGCAGTCGAAGCGAGCGTCTTTCGCGCCGGGTACCCGACCGATGCGGAGGCCGTGCTCCTGGTCGAGGGTGAGGGCTCGCCCGCTGAAATCGAAGAAGAGACCGCTCACGTCCGGGCGGCCTGCTCCGCCGAAGGCGCGCTCACCTTCGAGGAAGCGGATGATCTCGAGGCGCGCACGAGGCTGTGGCGCGGTCGCAAGGGAGCGTTTGGGGCGATGGGGCGGGTGGCGCGAGATCTCTACGTCCTCGATGGCGTGGTGCCCCGCCGCGCGCTCGCCGATGTCATCGAGAAGATCGCAGCGATCGGCAAGAAGTACGAGCTCATCCTCTCGAATGTGTTTCACGCGGGGGATGGCAACTTGCACCCGAACATCAGTTTCGATGCACGTGACCCCGAGCAGACCACGCGCGTGCTCGCCGCAGGGGCTGAGATCCTCGAGCTCTGCGTCGCCGCGGGCGGCACTCTCTCGGGAGAGCACGGAATCGGGATCGAGAAGCGAGACCACATGGGGCTGGTCTTCACCGAGCTGGAACTCGAAACCCAAACTCGACTCCGCGATGCGATCGACCCTCGGGGACTCTCGAACCCTGGAAAAGTGTTCCCCGGCGGTCGCAGCTGCGTGGAGGCCGGGCACCGCGGGCCGGGGCACGCCGCGCGGGTGGAGAGGATCATCGGGTGAGCGTTGAGACCGCCACGAAGAGCATCGCCCTAATCAAACGTGTCCTCTCCCAATCGGGGGGCCCGACGGGACCCTTCATGCCGGCCGGGCTCGGGACCCGCAGCGCACCACCTCCACCGGGAGTCGAGCCGCTCACCCTGACTGCGCTATCGGGGGTCGAGGACCTCGATCGCGACGAGCTGGTCCTCACCGCTCTCGCGGGAACACCGGTCGATCGGGTCGCGCAAGAAGCCGCGGCGGTCGGCCTCGTGCTCTGCCCGCTGATCCCTCTCGGTACCGGCGGCACGCTCGGTGGACTTTACGCGAGCGGATCGGAATCGCCGTGCGCGCCCGTCGAAGGACACCTACGCGACGCGGTGCTCGGCGTCGAAGGTCTCACCGGGAGCGGCGCACCGATCAAGAGCGGCGGTCGAGTCGTCAAGAATGTCACCGGCTATGATCTCACTCGGTTTTTGTGTGGCTCGCGCGGAGCCCTCGCGGTGATCACTCGACTCCATTGGCGATTGCGTCTCCTTCCGACCGACTCCATCGAGGTCGTCATCGATTGCCCCGCAACCGACGTGGGCGCACGGCTCCGCGCTCTCAGAGCTCTTCCCGATCCCACCGCAGTGCGGATCGACTTGAACGCGGGGCGCACTCGCGTCCGCGCGTTGATCGAAGGGGGGCGACCATCCGCGTCAGCGCGGGCCGAACAACTGAAGAGAGGGCTGGGCCCGGGAGCGGAGATCCTCTCCGTCCCCGACGAACAACTCGCACCCTGGCTCGCTCCGCCAGCGGGAACGAGAGAGCATGCTTCCGTTCGCGGCTGGATCGAACGGATCGAAGAGCTCGGGACCCAGTCCGATGGAGTGGCGACCGTGTTTCCCTACATTGGGGTCGGAACGACTTCGGCTCCGCCAGCTTCGGCTCCCCTCGACGCCATTCCCTTCGGCGGGGAAATCACTCGCCGGGTGCGATCCGCCTGGGATCCCGAAGGCCGTCTGTGGGACCCCCATCGACCCGTTCCCCGCGAGGTGCTCTCGTGACGATCAGTTCGAACCCCATGCCGTCGGGTGAAATCCCCGGGCTCGAGACCTGCATCCACTGTGGCCTCTGTCTCCCCGTCTGCCCCACGTACGCCATCGATCGCAGAGAGAGCCAGAACCCGCGGGGGAGGATCGCGGCGCTTCGACGGGTTTCCGAAGAGCGAGCACCGCTCACACCCGGGCTGGTCGCGGGCCTCGAGGATTGCCTGGTCTGCCGCGCGTGCGAGAGCGCGTGTCCGGCGGGGATCTCGATGGAGGGCCTCCTCCTCTCGCATCGAACTGCGACGCGTCCCACCCATGCCGATCGCGCCACCCGACTCGAGCGGTGGTTGCTCGACGAGGTGATCGCGCACCCCGAACGTCTCGAGCTCGGCCTCGGAGCCCTCCGCGCGGTGCGCGGCGGACTGGCCCGACTCGGAATGCGGGACCTGCCATCCAAAGAGCGCCTGATTCCGCGAGATCTGCCGGATTCGATCGAACCCGATCCGGGTCAGCGAGTGCGCGGTTCCGTCACGATTCTGAGAGGGTGCGTCACCGATCGTCTGTTCCGCAGTGAGACCCTCGCGGCGGGCAGATTGCTCGCCCACTTCGGATACCGCGTGTCGTTCGGCGCGCCCGGCTGTTGTGGGGCCCTCCACAGACACGCGGGGCTCGCGGACTCAGCGCTCCGCCTGTCTCGAGAGCGCGCCCGCGACCTACTTCGAGAACCCCTCTCAGGCGCAACGCACGATGCTCTGACTCCGCACGTCATCGTCAGTGACTCTGCCGGCTGTCACGCGGCACTCCTCGAACCGCTCGCGGAAGAGCCAGCTCTTCACGACCTCGCCCGCCGGCTGACCGACACTCCGAGCCTGCTCTCGACACTCGAGTTGCCGCCACCTGCGCATCCGATCGAAGAACCGGTCGCATTCTTTCCCCCCTGCCACCAGAGCCACGGCACGCACACCGTCTCCGCGACCCGGGCGCTCCTCGAACACGTCACGAAGGCGGGGGTCGTCGACCTGGTCGGCGAGGACTTTTGCTGCGGTGCGGCGGGAATGTACGTGATGCGGCGGCCGGAGAAGTCGCACGAGTTGGGGGAACGAGCGCGGGAGCGGTGGGAACGGTCGGGCTCGCCGCGGATCATCGCCACCGGGAATCCTGGGTGTCTCTTACGGTGGGAGTCGCTGATCGGAGCTGGGGCGAACGTCGAGGTGGTGCACCCTGTCACTCTCCTCGCGCGCGCCTTCTGTGGTCCAGAACCCCTCTAAGAGGTCTCGAGTGAGAAGCCCTAGGCCTCTGCGCGGGAGAGGGGGTCACGGAAGTCGAAACTCGGCGCCCCCGGCGGCCGCTCCAATGACCAGATAGACGTGACCCCCGCGCGTCTCGAGTCGGAACTGAGGTCTCGAACCTGCGACGGGTGGAAGCGCGACTCCGACCACCTCGCGGCTGGTTCCCTCGAGCGCGGCGAGTTGCGGTTCTAGCTGAGCGGCCTCCGCCTCGTACGACTGCGCACTCTGCGCGGTTGCCGCACCTCCTTCGGCGTCGCCGGTCGCCACCTGATTCTCGGCGATGGTCCGCAAGCGCGAAGCGCGAGCGAGAAACTCACGACGGAGGCCAAAAATCCTGCGGCGTCGCGGACGTTCGAGCCTGAGTCGTTGTTCACCGGCGGGGGTGCGGATCCAGCGGGCCTCAAGAGCTCCACTGCCGTCCTCAGTGCCGGTTAAGATGCCGAGAAACATCTCATCTTCATGTCGCTCGAGGTCGGGAACGAGAGACAGTGACCAACGCTCGTGGGAAACCGTCTCCAACTCAGGGGAGGTGAGCGTCGCTTCAAGAATCATCACTCCCCAGCGAAGCGAGAAGTGTCCCGTCTGAACTTGACCGACGGTGCGTGTGGCCAGCGTAGCCCGAAAGCGGGGACTCGGCGCGCTCATCGTCCCGATCTCGACCGGAAGGCGGATCTCTGGAGAGGGAGAAAGAGACTGAGCACCGAGAGTGACTTCGAATCCATCGGTGTGCAATACGAGACGATAGATCCCCGGAGGGAGCCAGTTCCCTTCCCACCGAAGTCCAGGACTCGGAACTTCGAGGCTCACACGGCCGGGGAGGTCGGTGCGCCCCTCACGGGAGAGATCGGGCAGCACGGGGCGGCGCGGAGGATTGCCGATCTGCACGAGCCGAATGGCTCCGCCAGCGGAACCTGACTCGAGCACGATCTCAGAAATCGCCTCTGCCTCGGCGGGCTCGCCGACGGTCGGGTCGTCAGAGTCCGCTCTGCGCGCGGGCGGCTCTTGGGCAGCCAGACGGGCTCCGGGGAGCGGGGTCCATGGATCAGATCGGGCACCGGGATGCGAAACGCTCCCTGTTCCCACTCCACTGGAGGTGAGAACAAGGAGCGCACCTAGGATCGGGCACCAGCGGGGACGACTCATCGGGTACGTCTCACACTTTCGGGTCCGAGCCAACCAGAGCAACGAGAGACAACACTCTCCGATGATCGGTTCTCTGACTTAAAAGCTGTAGCTGAGTCCGAAGAGGATGTTGATCCCGCTGAAATCAATCACGCTCGTGTGGCGGTCGTCCCCGTTGAGAGAGACGCGCCCCTTCGCTTCGGCGTAGTCGTACTGCGCATCGACAAAGAACGTCATGTCCTCGAGCGCCTCCCAGTAGAGACCGACCGTCGGGCGGACCAGGATCATCGTCTCGTCTTTGACGTAGACCTTCGCCGTACCGAGCGACGTCAGATCAGCACGGACCGCCGGGTTCGTAACCGTTTGGATATTGAGAATTCCGAGGCCGAGACCCCACCGAAGGTACGGCGTGCGCTCGTCTTCGGTGAACGGGAAATCCCAGTCAAAGCTGAGGACGTACGAGCGACGTTCCGCTTCTTGGTAGGCGTCGTGATTGAGGTCTCGGATCTGACTCTCAAAGTTCAAGGTCGGTGCGATTGCATCTTGCTCCACACCTTCGGTCGCGCTGAACTCGAACGAGACGTAGGCGCCGTAGTCGTACTGGAACGCGATGCGGGTCCCGAAAACTGTCCCCGTCTTGAAGTCACCTTCCGAAGGGATGAAGGCACCGAGACGCGGCTCGATGTGGATCTTGTCCTCGAAGAGCATCTCCTTCTCACGACTGTAGCCCGGGGCCACACAACCGCTCACGACGATGGCGACCGCCGCGACTGCGATCATCAGGACTGGGAAGGATTTCCGGAGGCCATTTTTCTTCACGCCGAACTCACTCTCGATGAACCGGGACATGCTTCAGCTCCTTCAGAGGTCGGAAGGACCGCAAGCGCGTTGCCACCGCGTCGGCCGGTGCCCCGACTACGATTCCTCGACGGGACTCCACCGGGAGGCCAGAGCGGAACAAGTTGGGACAAAGGAGTGGCTCCAAGGTATCGGACCGCATCGAACCTGAACCGAGCCTCGACCACCAAGAGGTTGGCCGTGGTCGCTCCGAGGAGGTGATTGCGGGCGAGTCTGGGACGCCACGGGACGAAGAAGCGTGCGAGCGGAAGGACAACTCCGAAGGGGCCCAACTTGGGACCCAATCCCCATTTCGGGTCGTCCTGAGGAAGGCGGAAAGGTACTCGCATCCGCCTTCGAATTGCAAGGATAACCTCGCCCGGTCACTGGCCCGTCACGAGGAGGTCTCGTTGGGGTCACGGGGAGGTCTGGTTGAGCTTACGAGGGGGGCGAGCCGGGAGACGTCGAGCCGCTCGACGGACCGGTGTGGCGCCGTTTCCGCCGACGCTTGGCCGCGCTCGGCCCCGACCCGGATCGCTCGGGAGAACCGCCTCCCACCCCGTCGTGCTTCTTCGAGGCCGCCCGTGAGCCACCGCCGTCGGGACTCTCCGCGCGGGGACCACCCCCTTCCTCACGAGGACCCGGACCTTTCCGGCCGCCGCCATCGCGGCCGCCGCCTTCCCCTGCACGTCCACGCCCTCGACCTCCGCGACCGCCGCGCTTTCGGCCGCGCCCCTTCGGCGGAGGCGCCTCTTCGCTCGGTGGCGGTAAGCCTCGCACTTCAGAGAGAAAATCGTCGAGCTCCGGGGACTCCGGAGAGAGAAGAGCGAACACTTCTGCCGCCTCGGGAAAGTAGTGACGCTTCGACAGCGACTTCGGGATCGTGCCGCGATCGAACGCACGTTCGATCCTTCCCCATGCTCCGAGGATGTGCCAGAGGCGCTCTTCATCGCGGCGGTAGATCTTCAGCCGGGTAAAGACTGGGCTGAGCGCCTTCTGGAATGGCTCGGGCTCGGCTTCGTCGCCGCGTCCCGCGAGCTTGCGGGTCACCGGGAGGATCAAGGGCGAGAGGAGCGCGGCAAGACCGAGCGGGTGCGTGATCTCGATGCCTTCCTCGCTCAATCGATCGAGACGCTCCAGGCTCTCGAAGAAGAGCGCTTTGCCGGCTCGCTCCCCACGCTGCTTGAACGTCGTGACCAGCGGCTCGACCAGCAGACTCAGGAAGCCTGTGCGATGGAGTTCATCGAAAAAGGCGCGACTGCGACCGCTCGACAGATCCTTGTAGAACTCTTCGAGCAGTCGCGCTGCGTTCGCCTTCAGAATCTCATCTTGTTGAGTCGTCAGCGCGCGCCGGGTTTCGGCCTCGATTTCAAAATCGAGTCGAGTCGCGTGTCGAATCACGCGCAGCATTCGCACTGGATCCTCGCGGAAGCTGACCTCGGGATCCACGATCGTTCGAACCACTCCATTGAGCAAGTCATCGAAGCCGTTCACGTAGTCGATGATGGAGAAGGTCGAGATGTCGTAGAAGAGTCCATTAATGGTCAGATCGCGCCGCATCGCATCTTCGCCGGGAGAGCCGAACACATTGTCGCGGTGAATCAGATCGCCCTCGCGGACTACGTCGTCAGACTTCCCCGAACTACGGAAGGTGGCGACCTCGATGATCTTCTCGCCGAAGTGGATGTGAGCGAGGCGAAACCGGCGGCCGATGATCCGACAGTTACTGAACAGTCGCTTCAGCCGCCCCGGGCGCGCGTCGGTGGCGATGTCGAAATCCTTGGGTCGCAATCCGAGCATCAGATCGCGCACTCCGCCGCCGACCAAGTATCCGCGGTGCCCCTTGTTGTGCAGGCGATAGAGAATGTTCAGGGCATCGGGATCGACATCCCTGCGCGAGACACTGTGGTCCCCTCGCGAGATGATTCGCGGTTTCGGTGCGTCGGGGTCGTCAAAGATTGCCCCCTCATCGCCGTCTTCGTAGGCGGGAGGGGGAGGGCGCCGGGTGCGTCGCCTTTGACCTCCCGGTTCGCCCCTCGGGCGATCATCCCGGGAATGGGTCCCGCTCCGTTTCGATGACCTTGGACGCCGATCCGAGCTCTCAGACCGACTGGGTTCAGCCGACTCTCCTCGACGAGGATCCACCGCGCGATCGGGAGGAGACTTGCCGTCATCTTGAGTCCTCGATCGACCTCTGGACTCGCCACCGCCCGTACGGCGATTTCGCGCCTTCGGGGCTGGGTCGTCGGCGTGGGAGCGATCTGCGCGAGCCCCGGAGGGTGCAGCATCGTCGGAACGTGGTTCTTCGCTCAGTTGGACATCCTCATGTGCAGAAGAATGGAACCTGCGTTGAAAAGCTTCTGACTGTGACTTTTTCAACAGGCTGCTAAGACCGTTCCCGGCACGTTCGACCTGTGCACTGAGTCGCGGGCGCCCCGTCTCGAGGGGCCGCCGCGCGGAAACCGCCACCGCCCCCGGGGTGCGCGAGATCAGGGCAGGACAGATCAAACGGTGTGCAGAGGTCAAGCCAGTCCCAGATGAGCGGTGCGAACAGCCGATCGGCCCCCACGATACCATTTCGAGGTACCGCGCATCGAGCCTCCCGGGGGAGAGAACGGTTATCTACGCGGGAAATCGCTGAATCGAACGCTGGCAGTGACCCCGAGAGCGGGAGTGGTCTCCCCGCCGGATGCTCCGGGGGGGGGCTCACTGGCGCTGGGATGGGGCTCGATCCCACGTGGGAGACTGATCGCCGATGAGGAGACGCCACCACGTTTCGGGCTCGATTCTGTCGGGAGAGAGAAACACCACGCTGCCTCCTGTTCCCTCCGCGAGAGACCGAAACCCTGGAACCTCGGGGAACTCGGCCTCCTCCCGGAGGACTCCTAGAGCATCGAGAACAAACGCCTCTGGAGAATCGTGGGCAGCTCTCGCGAGCTCGATCATCCCCTCGATTCGATCGTAGGGGGGTGGCGCGTCGCCGATGACGACGAAGCGATGCCGGGCCTCGGGACGCCAGGGAAAGCTCCCGACCCGGAAGGCCTCGAAGAGCGCTTCGTCGAGGGCCTCAGGAACATCTCCCCCGGCCTCAGAACGAAACCGATCGAGGGATTCGACTAAAACTGTGCGGTCGGATGTCAGTGGAGTTCGGTCGACCACTTCATCGCGATACCCGACCCAGCCGAGACGAAGATCGGGGCGCGCGAGGAGCAGCTCGGGAATCATCGCTCGATAGGCCCCACGCACCGCGGAAATCTCTCCTGCCATGCTTTCCGAGAGGTCGATCAGGAGCACTAAATCGACGGGCCCCTTCCCCCCCGCGGCGCTGAGAGCGGTCCGCCAGGCGTGGTCCGGATCGGACCGCGCCTTATCGAGTATTGTGCGCCAGCGCGCTTCCCAAACCTGATCGAGCGCCGCCAACTCCCCCCGCACCGCACGATCCCGGGGGTCCCGGACGTCAATGACTCGGCGGAGCAACAACGTGGAGTCGGAACCATCGCCGGGAGAGAGAGCTTCGAAGAGGGGAGGTGCTTCGGCTCGCAAGAGGTTGGAGCCTCGGATCGAGAGGTCCTCCCCCCATCGGCAGACGGCAAGAAGGACGAGGGTGCGATCGAGCGTTCCGACGGGGTACTCCTCGAGAAGAGCAGCCAGAAGCTGCAGGTCGAGGCCGCTGGGCTTGGCGAGACGCAGTTCGAGAAGCTCAGGGACGGGGGGCGGAGCCTCGATCGAAGAACGATCGGTGGAAACTGAATCGCCGGGTGGGTTCGCGCGCGTCGGAAGATCCCCATCTTGGGCCCCAGCCTCCGGGTCGTCAAGGAATGGGTCGTCAGGGAATGGAGAACTCGCGGGGGCCCCACCCCGAGTCCCCTCGGGATGCGCAGAGTCAGCGCGCGCGGTCTCGCTCCCAGTTCCGGAACCCTCGCCCTCATTTCCGGAGCCAGAGTTCTCTAGGGTCGGCGCGGCGGGCTCAAGAGGCGCCGGCTCGCCCACTTTTCCCCAGAGGACGAAGAGGAGAATGGTGTTCAGGAGGGAGATGCCGACCAGTGCCCCGATCGCGAGGTACATCCCCTCACGGGGGCGAAGG
>CALEHF010000057.1 GCA_937876125.1 uncultured bacterium | reverse complement strand
GCGTTCCGGAGCCCGCGACCAGGCCCAAGGTCGCGACCGGCTTCAGGTCGGAGATCGCAAGACTGAAGAAGCCGACCGCCGTCGTCCCCGACGCGAGCAGCATCGGTCGAGCGTTCAGAATGAGCGAGTGTCGCATCGCCCCCGCGGTGTCTCGGCCTTCCCGGCGGGTATCGCGGTAAGCGGAGAGAAGGTGCACGCAGCCGGCGGTCCCGATCGCGACCAAGATCTGCGGCACCGCCAGCGTGAGGTTGTTGATCGGAGCGCCGATCAGCCCCGCCACTCCCATCGCAGAGATCGCGCCGAGAGCGATCGCGACCAGCGCGGCAAATGCCACGACGAAACTGCGCAAAAGGAGCAAGAGGACAAGGATCATGACGGCCACCGCAATCGGGACGAGGCGGCCCAGGTCGTTCGCCGCGACCGTCTCGAATGCTGCCGTGATGACCGGCGTCCCGGTGAGGTGCACAGTGGTGCGTTCGTCTTGGCGTGCGACGATCGCCTCGAGGGCTCGCGTCACACTCTTCGCGTCAGGTTCCCCTGCCAGCGAACCGACGATGAGCGCAAGAGTGCCATCGGCACTCACCAGGGTTCCCACCAGTGCCTCGGGAACACGGTTCGCGAGGACCACTCCTTTGGCATGATTCGTGGCGGCTTCCACCGTCACGACCCCCGGGATCTCGCTGACTTCCATAGCGATCGCGGCGACACGCTCCCATGCCTCCTCGTCGAGGACTCCCCCCCGCACTTCAACCCCGAGGACGACGGTATCGTCATTGCCGAAGCGCTCTTCGAATCGCTCATAGTCGACCAAGCGCGCGTCGTCCTCGAAGAAGAAGCCGCGGTGACTGAAGTCCGATCGCAGAAGGGCCAGCCCCGGCGCGGTGATCGCGAAGATCACCATCGCCAGGGCGAGAGGCGGGAGTGCTCCGCCGGTGCAAAAACGCATCAGGAAGTGCGCGAAGCCTCCGCGGGGCTTCTCCGGGGAACGGCTCGGGGGGTCAAGCCGGGGGGGTCCATCGGTTCTGTGGGTGGGCATCGGGCGATCAGGCGACCCGGGTCAGCTGGGCCCAGTCGAGCGTGCGGAAAATGTCGCCGTAGAGGCCGAAGACGCGCTTCGCCGTGTGCAAGATTGCGTGCTGATCTTCCGGATGAGTGATCTCCGACATCAGCTCTTGGAAGAACTTGTAGTGGTCCTGGTCGAGGGAGCCGTGACTGTACAGGTACGAGAAGGCTTCCTTGGGGAGCGCCAAGGCGCTCGACAGTTGGTCCGCGGCGTGCGTTGCGATCTGGATGCTGGTTCCCTCGAGCACATGAACCATCCCGAACACGCACAGCGGATTCACGCGCTGGATACGGTCGTAAATGTAGGCAACCATGCGCTCGCACGCCTCGCTCGGTTGACCCTGACGGACCGCCTCGGCATCCCAGCCACAGGCGGCGATGTCATTGAGGATCCACTCGTCATGCTCGACCTCCTCTTCGATGTACTCGGCGATGGCACCGAGGAGTCGGCGCTCGTGGGGCCGCGTCAAGCGTGACCCGGCCGCCATCAGGATCGGCGCGGTGTGCTTCACGTGGTGGTACGCCTCGATCAGAAAGCGCACGTAGCTGTCGCGGGTCACGTTGCCAGACAGCGCGGCGACGAGGCTGGGGATCGAGCGGAGCGTTTCCTGTTCGTTGCGAGTTTCGATATCGAGGATCTGATCAAAAGTCATGGGCGGGGTTCCTTCCGAGGAGTGTTGCAAGTGGACGGCGTGAAGCTCTTGGATTCGATCGCGCACCGGTTTTCCCGAACGGTTGAGGGTTCCTGCGGCGATCGAGATCGGGGAGCGCAGTTCAGTCCAGCGGGAGACGCGGGCGTAGTCGGGGAGTGCCTTTCCGGC
>CALEHF010000056.1 GCA_937876125.1 uncultured bacterium | reverse complement strand
CCAGCATGTTGAGCTCGCAGCCTGAGCGCTATGTCAGGGTTACACCCGAAGGCGGGAGAGCCGGGTTGGGGCATCATCATCCCGATCTACAACATTTACATCCTGACGAAAATTGCGGGACGCCCCGGCTGGTGGCTGCTCCTCATGCTGATTCCCATCGTGTCACTGATCATCATGATCATCGTAATGATGGATATCGCAAAGGCATTCGGGCGTGGTGCGGGGACAGGACTCGGCCTCGCATTTCTTCCCTTCATTTTCTACCCGATCCTCGGCTTCGGCAGCGCGCAGTACCAGCGCACCGCCTAACCCTAGCAGCCCGATCGATCCTAGATTTCGCAACTCCCGCTCCTCCTCCGAGGGGCGGGAGTTTCGTTTTGTCGCCTGTCCCCCCACCCGCCCGCTATGATCCTCGCTCTCATCTCCGCGGGCAGTGCGCACCGGGAGTTCGGCAGCGAGAGAGGCGTCCGTGAACTCATCCCCGACAGTTGTGCGCGGTTACGACCGCCTGGCACCCTGGTACGATCCGCTCGCCACCGTGTACTCGGGCGGTCGGATCGCTGCGTGCCATCGCACCATCGCCGAACAACTGACTCCCGGCGAACGCGCGCTCTTCGTCGGAGCGGGGAACGGTCGTGACGCCGCCGCGGCCGCCCGTCGGGGAGTCATCCCGACCCTTCTCGACCTCTCTCCAGGGATGCTCGCCAGAGCAACTCGGAAAGTCCGCGAGAGTGGGATCGAACCCACCATCGTCGCGCGGGACGTGCGCGAGTTTCATTGCGCACGAGACCCGCGCGACCCCTCGACTCCCCCACCCTTCGATGCCGTGGTCGCGAGCTTCTTCCTGAATGTCTTCCGCACCGACGAGCTCCCCGATCTGATCGCGCACTTGGCCACGCTCGTGGGCTCAGGGGGGCGGATCTGGATCGCGGACTTCGCGCCTCCCCGCGGCGGGGGGCTCTCTCGTCTCGGCCAGAGGATCTACCACGACTGCCCGATGCGCGCGTTCGGTGCTCTGACCGGGAATGCGATCCATCCGATCCACGACTTGCGCCCTGAGTTCGAGCGCACGGGAATCACCCTCGCGAGCACGACCACCCATCGGGTCTTCGGGGTCGGCCCCCGTTGGCTCGAAGTGCTCGAGGGAGTGGTCGGATGAGATCGATCACTACCACCGCGATCTCTCTGCTCACCGAAGGTCGCCTCATCGTCGGGGCGGCAGCCGCTGCGATCACGGTCGTAACCGCCCACGCGCTCGGGACCACCGCGGCGCCGCAGCTTCTGTGGACCGTGTTCGCGTCGACGGTCTTGATCTATGACCTCGATCGGATCTGTGATCGGCGTGGCGAGGCGGTCGGAGTTCCGCGCACGGTTTGGAGCACGCTCATCCTCGCGGGCATCACACTCCTCGTGAGCCTCCCGCAACTTCGGTCCGAGACGGTTCTCGCGGTCCTCTCAGGGCTCCCCTTGTGCGCGCTCTACGCGATCCCCATCCCGCGACTCCGTGGCGCACGCCCCAAAGATCATCCGGTGGGAAAAGTGCTCTTCGTCGCAGTGGCGGTCACGATCGCGACCGTGTTCCTGCCGCTCCTCGAGGGTTTCGGCGCGGGAGACCTGCTCAATCTGCCGGCGGGGCGTTTCCTTCTCGCAGGGGGCTGGGTGTTCCTCGCCATCCTCGGGAATGCGATCGCCTGCGACCTGCGCGACCTCCCCCACGACCTTCCGAGCGGCCTGCGCACGCTCCCCGCCATCCTCGGCTCGACCGGTACCCGCTCGCTGTTGATCACTGCGAACGTCATTTTCCTCGTCGCCTGTGCGTGCGCGATCGCGTTCGGCGAGCTCCCTATCGAGACCATCCTCCCCTTTGCGATGGCGCTCATCGCCCTTCGGTTCCTGAGAAATCACCATCCGCGCTGGTGTTGGAGCCTGGCGCTCGACGGAGCATTCCTGTCGATGCTGCTCGTCTTCTCCTGAGCAACGCAAAGGCTGACGAATGGCGCGGAGCGGCTAAAATAGAGACCTGGAGGTGTCTCATGAAGACCTGTCAAACCGCGCTCCGCGGTTCTCTCTCGACTCTCATTCTGATCACTACCCTCTGCGTCGCGACCCCCTCTGCCCACGCCGATGATCAGTTCATCCGTGGCGACGCGAACCTCGACGGCGCAATCGACATCGGCGATCCGATTTCGATCCTCGCGTTGCTCTTCTCCGGGGGCGTGACCACCTGCCTCGATGCGAACGACGCGAATGACGACGGCGCGAACGACATCGCCGACCCGATCTTCGTGCTCGGCTTCACGTTTTCATCCGGCCCCCCTCCGCTCGCACCGTTTCCGGCCTGCGGTCTCGACCCGACCCCCGATACGATCGACTGCGCCAGCAATCCCCAGTGCGGTCCGGTCCTCGCGTCTGCGATCTATGTCGACGGTGCACTGGGAAGCGACCTGAACACAGGTGGAACCGGCGATCCCCTCGCGACGATCGCCGCCGGACTCACCGCCGCCGCGAACGCATCTCTCTCACAAGTGATCGTCGCCGCCGGGAGCTACCCGACCGACCTGACCCTCGTGAGCGGCATCTCGATCGCAGGGGGATATGACCCGATCGGATGGGTCGCGCAGCCGGGGGTCTACTCGATTATCGAGGGTTCCTCGGCCGGGGCCCAAGCGCTTGGGATCACCACCGCCACCTTGATCAGCGGACTCGATCTCCAGAGTGCGATGCCGACCTTCTCGACCGGCGCGTCGATCGCCTTCACAGCGACCAATTGCGACGCCAACCTCACTTTCGATGACTGTCTGTTCCTCGCCGGCAACGGCACCGGGGGACCCGCAGGGTTGAACGGCACCCCCGGAATCCCCGGTGGACCCGGTGGTGCGGGAGGCCAAGGAAACTGCGACAACAACGTGCCTGCTCTCGGCGGATCACCCGGCTCGAGCGCTGCGGGATGCCCCGGCGGTGCTGGCGGCAACGGAGGAGACCCGGCTCAGAACGGAATCCCCGGCCAGTTTGGCTGCGGCGGTGCGAGCGGCGGGGGCGGCGGAATCGCGGCCGATCCAGGGACTCCGGGCGCACAGGGACAAGCGGGGAGCCCCGGGCTCGCTGGCATCCCCGGGGTGACCGCGGGAGACCCCCTCGGCCAAGTGGTCGGCGGCGCGTGGACCTCGTTCGTTTCCGATGCTGGAACCGATGGCCAAGACGGCAATGGCGGCGGCGGGGGCGGCGGCGGCGGCGGGCAGAGCGGAAGCATCTTCGTTTCAGAAGGCACCGGCAACGGTGGCGGCGGCGGGGGTGGC
>CALEHF010000055.1 GCA_937876125.1 uncultured bacterium | reverse complement strand
TTTCGCGATGGCCCGGGCGATCGCAACGCGCTGTTGTTCCCCGCCGGAAAGTTGGCTCGGAAAGTGATCGAGCCGCTCGGTGAGACCGACCAGCGCGAGCGCGTCTTCCGGAGGGTACGGATCGTTGCTGATTTCGGTAACCAGAGCGACGTTCTCCAGGGCGGTGAGACTCGGAATCAGATTGTAGAACTGGAAGACGAACCCGACGTGTTCGCGGCGGTAGTCGGTCAGCTCGGATTCGTCGGCGCCTGTGAGATCTTGATCGAGGTAACGCACGGTTCCTGCGGTCGGAACATCGAGACCGCCGAGGATGTTGAGCAGTGTCGACTTGCCGCTTCCCGAAGGGCCGAGGAGCACGACGAGTTCCTGGGGTTCAAGCTGAAAGTCGACGCCGCGTAGGGCGTGGACTTCGACCTCACCCATGCTGTAGACCTTGGTGAGCCCGGTGGCAGCGAGGACGGCGTTAGTCGCGCCCTCGGGGCGCGGCTGACTCACGGAGCTCTTCGGCGGCCGCGTCATCGGGGGCTCCCGTCCGGAGTGGGGGAGACGATCGTACTCCGGAGTGACCCGAGAGCAACGGAAGTGGCGGAAAAGCCGCGTAGGGACCCGAGCTCACAACCACTTTCTGCAGTCGCGACGTGCACGTACACTGTTTCTACGCGACGTGCGCGCGCCCACCAAAACCGTCCAGTGGTCTACCTGCCCGACCCAGAGGAGATTTGGATTGAGAACCATTGCTATCGGACTTGTGATTCTTCTTGCGGGTTGCGCGGCAAGCAATCCGACGGGTCGGGGCGTCAACGACTACACCCTCGCGATTCTGTTGTCTGGCGCGCGGGCAAGTGAGCTGGACGAGACTGCAGTTGCAAAAGCCTCGGCGGGTCACCGAGCGCACATCGAAAAACTGGGAGCAGAAGGGACCCTGTTGCTGGCTGCTCCGTTCGGCGAACCGCGTGCGCATGAAAGCTGGCGAGGGATCTACGTTCTTGACTCGATCGACATTGATCAGGCGCACGAGCTTGTGAAAGCAGACCCGTCCATCGTCGCGGGGCTGTTTGAATTGAAGCTCATGCCGTGGCGATCCGATGTCGATCTGCGCCCGATGCGCGCAGAACTGGAACGAGGAAAGGCAGCTGGAGCGCCCTTCGTACCGGCGGCCTATGTGATGGCCATCGGTGAGCTGGGAGGACGCGCACGCGATGCTCTGCGTCTTCGCGAAGGGAACGGGCAGATCATCTGCGCCGGCGAGCTCGGGGGGGAACGCGAAGGCCAAGTCCTGCTCCTACTGACGGCCGAAACTGTCGAGGAAGCGAGAGCGTGGTTGGAGTCAGGCGCTCTCGACGCCCATTGGGAGTTGTCGAGCCTGTGGGCGACCGACCTCCTCGGCGACCTCGCTGAAGGGGACTAGCGAAAGTCGCTGCAGTGGACGCCGCCACTCACCAGGGCGTCGTTTCATGTCTCCTCAAGACGCACCGACCCAACCCTGCTGCAAGTCAGTTGCGAATTGGCTCTGATCGTGGCGCGCCAGTTCGTGACGCAATACTCCGTCTTGAAACGGGGCTGGACGAGGCTCGATTTTGCGGCGGGTATGCTCTGCTCCTCAGGGGAGCTGCGCGTCACCACCTTCTGGACTTTTTCCGCGACTACTCGCGGAGGGTACCACTGGGGAGTGGCGCCTCCAAGGTGCTGGCCTGATGGGACGGTCGGTATCATCGGTGGCATGACCAAGCCAGCTCGCATTCAACGGACGTACGATCACCGGTTGAGGGACCTTTTCCAATCGACGGGAAACATCCGGACAGCGGTGGACCTGGGCGTTCCGGAGTCGACAGCAAGAGGGTGGTTACGGTCTGCGGCGGGGGAGGTGGTGTCGTGCTGCGCGACGTCGGACGGGGTCGAGGAGTTGCAACGTACCATCGCGATCTTGCGGGAACGGAACGAGCGCCTCGTTGCGACCCTACGAATGGTGGTCGTCCTCCTCAAGGTCTCCGGATTCACCCTGAATCGACGTCGTGTTGCCGAAGCGTGGAAGAAGGCATTGCTTCTGCGAGCGATTGAGCGCTCTCGAGGAGTGTTAGGTTTGCGTTCCTGTCTACGCCTTCTTCGGCTGTCGTCTTCTCGTTTCCATTCGTGGCGTCGCGAGTCAGAGTGCGAGCTGGATGATGTATCGTCCTGTCCGCGGACGAACCCGCGTCAGCTGACGAGAGACGAGGTGCGAGAGATCAAGGAGATGGTGACGGCCGAGGAGTTCCGTCATGTTCCAACCGGGGCACTCGCCGTGCTTGCGCAAAGACTCGGCACAGTCTTCGCTTCGGCGTCCACATGGCACCGGTTGGTTCGTCGCCATGGTTGGCGTAGGCCGCGAGCGCGCGTGCATCCGGATAAGCCGACCATCGGGATTCGTGCGGCTCAGCCGAACGAGATCTGGCACGTCGACGCGACGGTGATCAGGCTCATCGACGGATCCAAGGTCTACCTCCATGCCGTGATCGATAACTTCTCTCGCCGCATTCTATCGTGGAAAGTCTCGGATCGACTGCAGCCCGCGAACACCGTCGCGATCTTGCTCGAGGCCGCAAAGCATGTCGATCCGTCAGAGGGCTCTCCGAGTCTGCTCGTGGACGGCGGAAGTGAGAACTTCAACAGCGAAGTCGACGAGTTCATCAAGAACGGGACTCTGCAACGATTGCTCGCAATGACCGATGTCATGTTCTCGAACTCGATGATCGAGTCGTGGTTCAGAGCGATCAAGCACCAGTGGCTCTTCATGAACACGCTCGACTCCGTCTCACGAGTAGAGAAGCTCGTCGAGTTCTACGTCGCGGAGCACAACGGTCGGATTCCACATTCTGCGTTCCAGGGGCAGACGCCGGAGGAGGTGTACTTCGGAACTGGCGGCCGGATTCCGGACGATCTCGAGGCCGCGCGAGTCACTAGTCGACAAATCAGGCTTGAGAAGAACCGTGCCGTGTCATGTTCGGCATGCGCGTGATTGGAGGGCACCTTGGTCGGAATGTTGGACTTCCCGGAGGACCCCAAGAAGATTCGAGCGCGAATTCGACGGTACGAGCGTAAGCTTCGCGGGGAAAAGGCCGATTTCGGCATGATCAATGACGGTGCCGGAAAGCGGTACTTTCTTGGCCCACTGTACCTGCTGATGAGCGATCTAGAGGGCGCTATCGATGCGTATCGATGGTACGAGGCGGAGTTTCCCGACGATTCGGGAGAAGCCGGGCACCACCTGTGTTGGAGTCTGGCTTTGTACCGATCGGGCGACAAGGATGCGGCCCGGTCGAAGCTGCAGCATACGATGTTGCTCAATGTATACCTGATCCCCGAACTCCTCGACGAGCCGCAAGAAGAGATTGAAATGTGGCACGGGTGCAACAGATCGGAAATTCAATACCTCGAATACGTACCCGAGGAGTTCCTGAA
>CALEHF010000054.1 GCA_937876125.1 uncultured bacterium | reverse complement strand
GCCGGGGAAGACGAGCACTCGGTGTTCACGGCGACGGTCACGGTCGATGGAGTCGAGACCCCCTTTTCGGAGGCGATCCCGTTCAGCGCGAGCCTCGGTGACCCGAGCTCCCTAGTGGTGACATCTCAGGGTCAGGGGAGCTACTCGGCAGTGATTTCGACCGAGGGGATGAGCGCGGAGATTCCCGCTCCCTTCTCCCGTGGCCTCGAGATTTCGCGCACGTGGTCGACCCCCGACGGGGAGCCGATCCAACCGGACGACCCGCTCGCCGTCGGTGATCTTGTGGTGGTGACGGTCACGATTCGCACGCCACGCTCCCCGCGCACGGTTCGGAACATCGCCATCGTCGATGCACTTCCCGGTGGCTTGGAGCCGGAGAACCCGCGCCTGATGACGTCGGCGAGCTCGGTGCTCGGGGGGAGTTCGAATGCCGATCAACTCGAATTCCTCGACGACCGCGTTCTGATTTTCACGAGTGCCTCGAGGGAACTCCGAACGTACCGCTATGCGCTGCGGGCGAGCACGGTGGGCAGGTTCGCGGTGCCCCCTCTGGAAGCATCGTCGATGTACGACCCGGACCTGGGGGCCCAGACGGAGGGCTCCTCTCTCGAAATCACACCGTGAAGTCGCACAGGTCTTGGAAGCCGCGCAGGTCTTGGCGGCGGCGGTTCGCCCTCGCGGCGGCCCCACTCTGCTTCTTGGGGATTCTCTTCGTGACCCTCGAGGCGCTTCTCCCGTTTCCGATCGCGCTCCTCGCGGATGGTGCCCCGAGCCCCCGCGTCACGAGCCGCGAGGGACTCCCGCTTCTCGCGACGGTCGCCCGCGATGAGCAGTGGCGCATCTTTGTGCCCCTCGACCAGATCGACCGGCGCGTCATCGAGGCGACGATCGCGGTCGAAGATGAGCGGTTTTCAGGGCACCTCGGGGTTGATCCCGCCTCGATACTTCGTGCCACTCTTCAAAACGTGGCCGCGGGAGAAGTGGTCTCGGGCGCGAGTACGATCACCATGCAACTCTGCCGGCTCCTCTACCCGCGTCCGCGCAATCTCCGCTCGAAGTTAATCGAGGCGTTTCGCGCGCTCGAGTTGGAACGACGCATCGGCAAGGATCGAATCCTCGAGGAGTATCTCAATCGCGCTCCCTACGGCGGCAATCTGATCGGGATCGAGGCCGCAGCGCGGCGCTACTTCGGCAAGGGGGCGAATTCTCTCAGCCTCGCCGAGGCGGCGCTGCTCGCAGGCCTCCCCCAGGGCCCGACGATCCTCCGCCCCGATCGCTATCCCGAGCGGGCAGAAGCGAGGCGGCGCACCGTGCTCGAACGGATGCGGATCGAAGGCTATATCTCAGAAGAGGAGTGCCGAAGAGCGCTCGCCGAGCCGGTCTCTCTCGCGAGCTTCGGCGACGGCTACGGACTCTCGGCGTCGTCGCCGCTCGCACCCCACGCGGCGTGGTGGGCGCTCGCGCTCGCTCCCGAGGGCGGCCGAACCACCATTGACTCCAGGTACCAGAGTGCGCTCTCAGAAACCGTTGCCCTAGTGTCTGGATTACCGGAGTCGGTCGAAGTCGCGGCGGTCGTCATCGAGATCGATACGGGCGCCATTCGCGCTCTCGTCGGCTCCCGGCATTTCGACGACCGAGACACCGGTTGGGTGAATGGCGCGACGGCATTGCGTTCTCCCGGCTCTACTTTGAAGCCGTTCATCTACGCGCGCGCCTTTGCGGACAGTGTGCTCACCCCCTCGAGCCTGATCCCCGATCAACCGATCGAGCGCGCCGGCTGGCGACCGCAGAACTTCGACGGCAAGTGGCGCGGGCCCGTCTCCGCGCGGGAAGCGCTTCTCGACTCGCTGAACGTGCCTGCAATTCTTGTCGCGGAGGGGATCGGGCTTGGGGCGGTGACCTCGACGATCGAAGGGGTGGGGATCGAGCTTCCCTCCGATCCCGCACGCCGCGCCGGACTCGCGGTGGTGACGGGAGCGCTCGAAGTGACCTTGGTCGATCTCACCGGCGGCTATGCGACCCTCGGTCGCGGCGGTCGCCGTCTCTCTCCCACGATCTGGGAAGATGAGTCGGAGCAGCGGAGGGCTCGGGGCGAAAGCGGGATCGAGATGTTACCCGCATGGGCGTGCGCCGAGGTCGATGCGATTCTCGGCATGCGCGGGAGCGGCGCCCCCGATGCACCGTGGTGGCAGGGGAAGACGGGAACGAGCGCCCGCCACCGCGACGCCTGGGCGGTCGGCCACAACTCGCGCTTCGCGATCGGAGTGTGGGTGGGGCGGTTGAGGGGCGGAGGTGATCCCATGCTGGTGGGGGGCAGCGTCGCGATGCCGATTCTCGAGCGTCTCTTCTCCGATCCTACCTTTGCGGTTCATCGAGCGCCGGCGGAGCCCCCCGCCCGAGTCGCGAAGAGACCTCTCCGGTTCTCCCTTCGGGAAGATCGCCTCCGGATCGCGCACCCCGAGTCGGGGGGGATCTGGATTGCGGTCGACGGATCCTCTGTCTCGCTCTTCCCTCGCGCAGAGGGGGGGACGCCGCCGTATCTGTGGTTCATCAACGGTCGCGTCATCGAGAGTGACCCGCTCAGGGCCGGGTCGGGACTCACGTGCCCGATCGGCGTGCACGAGCTCCGCTGCGTCGATGCGAACGGATCGGCGGTCGTCCATCGCTTCTCGATCACCGACGGACCGGTCAGTCGGTAGAAACTCGAGTGAGGCCAATCGGTGAAGTCGAATCCCCTGCAGGCCTTCGTCGACGCGTTCAACGATCGGGACCTCGAGCGGTTGCGGGCGGAGCTGGTGGCCGATGCGGTCGCCCATGTCGTCGGTGCGCCCTTCCCGCTGGAAGAGGGGCGTGACGTGATCGCTCGCACCTCGCTCCCGTACCTCCTCGAAGCCGGGCTGGTCGCGCAACTCGTGGATCTCGAGGGCACCCCCGGCATCGCGCTCCTCATCGGAGGCGCGGCTGGCCCGATCGACGTCTTCGTTCGGGTCGAGCGGGCAGGCGGTGGGATCTGCGCTCTCGCCTATCTCACGGCGCCCCACGCTCCCGAAGAACTCCGCGCCGTCGGTCAATCCCTTGGGCTCAGAACCCCCACGCAGTGAGATCCCTCTGCCACCGGCGCCCCGAGGGTTGCGCTGACCCCGCCGCCCATGCTTCGATGCCCCTATGAAAATGCTCATGTTTCACGTCCGAGAGTTTTGGTTCCGCACTCACACCCGCAACCTTGCCACCGAGGAAGAGCGTGAGGAGGAGGGGGAATCGCCGGGCCCCGCGATCCTCGCGTGGCTCCAGGTGGAGAGTGCCGACTTGACCGATCCCGCGGCCTGCGCCAGACGCGCCACGAAGAACCTGAAGTGGCACGCGCGGAAGGTGGACGTCCCCCGCATCGTGTTGCACTCCTTCGCGCACCTCTCCGGTGATCGAGCCGAGCCGGAGGGAGCGCAGGCGGTGCTCGCCGACATCGCGGAGCGGCTGCGCAGCGTCGACTACGAGGTGCTGGAAACTCCCTGGGGCTACTTCAACGAGTTCAAGATGCACGTGGAAGGTCCGGGGATCGCGAAGGTCTGGAAGGAGTGGTGAAGGAGGGCACTCCGCCACGAGCGACGGGAACGAAGCGGCGCGCGGTCGCTCTGGTTCTTATTCTCGCACTCGCGGGCGGTCTCGCGATCACGGGGGAGAGCCTCTGGGACTTGATCGTCTATCAGCGCTACTACCACCAGGACGACGTGAAGATCGGCTGGATCGACATCAGTCGCTACCCGTCGTTTCGAAGGAGTCGCTCGAAGTTCTGGTACCCAGAGACGGGGAGGCTGTTTCAGGTCATGCGGTATGAAGGGCCAGTCGGCCGGATCCATGGAGCGACCCTCTGGAACCCCGATGGCACGATCAGTTCACAGTTCCGAGATGACCAGTTCCACCGGAGTGGCCCCTGGATCGGGAACTTCGAGAACCCGAGTGAGCCGAGCGCGCCGTGGCTCGAGGAGGGCTTCACCGCTGATGAGTGGTGGGAGCTGGTGAAGCCGGACGCCCCGCCGGATTGGCTTCGGAAGCTCTGATGGAGAGAGAAACTCTCCATCCCAGGAAGTGCTCACTCTCCGTTACTTCGAAGCCTCTCGAGTGCGGAGACTGCGCAGGTGCTCGGGATCGATCTGTCGGCGGCGAGCAGTCGGCAAGTCCGCGCGCTGAAGAGATTGAAGGAGGTCTTGGAGTCGCAGGAATCTTGAGGGTGCTCGTCGCCGGGAACTGAAACCGCCAGCGCCGAGATTGCCATCCGACCGCAATCAGACGAATGGCGGTTCCGCGGGACCGCCCTCGTGCCATGAGGAATCCTGGTTCGGGAAGCTGCGGGAAGTCCGAAAGTCTCAGTTTTCTTCACCACTTCGCGTGAAACTCCTCGGTGACATGCTGCTCGGTGAGGTTCAGGTAAATCGCCGTGGTGCTGAGGCGATCGTGACCGAGGATTTTCTGGAGTGCGGCGAGTGAGATTCCCTTCTGCAGAGCCGCAGTTGCGAAGGTGTGCCGAAGGACGTGGGGAGAGACCCGAGGGTCCGAGATCTGTGCTCGATCCGCGACGCGGCCCACGATGTTCTGCGCTTGTCGGCTACCGCAGAACCACGACTGCCGAAGGGCGAAGTACGGTTCGAGGAGAGTCCGGACTCGTGGGCTCATCGGCACGATGCGCTTCTTGCTCCGAGAGCCGTACGGCCCCCCCTTCCCCGAGATGCGGAGTTTCCGCTGTTGCCATGCTGTGGGGTGAGGGAGCAGAGTTCGGAGACGCGGAGTCCCGTGTCGAGAAGAGTCCAGACGATGAGCTTTTCCTTGCTGCCTTCGCAGGCATTGGAGAGCCGGTCGGCTTGCTCATCGGTGAGAGGTTCGCGGGCGAACTGGCGTTGTTCGTGAGGGGAGAACACCATGGTTCCCTCCTGGGTTGTTCCCAGCGGGTCCAGAATGGCGAACTAGTTGCCTTTCACGGGGCTCAAATGTAGCAGAAGGCACCCCCTAGGCAAGGGAGCGCCTTCGTCAGGGTGCGCCATTGGGGGTGGAAGGCGAAGTCGGCGCAGCGGCTCGAGCTCACACCGAGGTGGAGCGAAGCTGACTCCTCCGGTGTAGCTGCTTATCGGGCGAGCACGGGACTCGACTCAGTTTTAATGCGCTGGGCTCGAAACCTTCAGCTGCGGAGGCGCATGTCCAGAGCCCGCAAGTTCTTCAACCGTTCGGACAATCTCCCCAGCGGAAAGGAAACCGAGACTCGTCCGGCTCTCTCCATAGACAGCGTGACTCAAGTCGTCGACGTGAAACTTGAACGCGAGAAAGACTGTGCCGTCTTGACGAACGAGAGACTGCTGTTTCCATCCGGAAGTTCCGTCTGCACTTTGCAGCCAGATAACGTCTACACCCACACCCTCGACCTTCCAGCCGTCCAGCTCTCCGGTTGGGGACCAGTGACAGAACTCGAGCAAGACGCCGTCTTTGTAGAGCGAACGACTCTTGGGTCGACCGTCGGCGTAAACTTCCTCGGTCATGCCGTGCGGCTTTCCTGAAAATCTGTGTGAGTGAGTGACGCGCGAAACTGTGGAGACACCCACGAGTTCATACGAATCATTCTTGGCGACCGTTACGAATTGTTCGTAGATGGCGGGTCCATGCCAAAGGGCGACCGCTAATACGAGGGTTAGCAACACGCCAACTAGGAGCCATCGAAGTTTCATTCCAAGCGTCACTTTCATGCCGCCAAAAGGTATTCGACGGCACCCCCAGCAGCGTTGCCGACATGGTAGTCGTACCGCAATACCCCAGCAAGAATCGGTTGGCGAGAACCGCGTTGTGCAAAGGAAGCACAAACGCACGCAGGGGTCTGGACGGCGTGGGCGTCACCTCCTTAACGGGGACCGAGCGCGACTCCCCACCACCCCGCATTTCGGCGCACTCCTCGCGCCCTTCTGCACGAAAGGCGCAGAGTCCGGATTGAGCCGCATCTGCTCAATTCGGGAC
>CALEHF010000053.1 GCA_937876125.1 uncultured bacterium | reverse complement strand
GGGTTCGAATCTCCGTAAATCCTTACAAGTAAAGGCTATACGAGATGAGCACCCCCCGCCTTCTCGTACATCTTCCAGCCGCCGATGACGGCGACCAAGATTAGTGCCAAGTAGACTAGCAGAGCGGCATCCATACCCGCACCGGCCGCACCACTCTCCTGAGCCAAGAGTCCAATGCTATTCAGTAGGGACAACGGCTTCCTCCTTCTGCTCCTTCGAACTGTGTTGAAACCGACGTCCGTCGGTGGATCGGAGGATCATAGCCAAACCCAGCCAATTCTGCGACAGGGCTCGGAAGCCCCCTACAGGTTGCCACGAGTGTTCATTTTCGCGTGTATTTCACCTCGACCACCTGAGTGTTCTTCTCCCCGATCGGCAGATCATGGATCTCCATGACCATTTCGTCGGCGGACACGAAGCGCCAGACGGTCTTGACCATCTTGTCATTTTCTCCGGTGAGGTACTCATCGAGCGTTCCGTAGGCGAGCAGAGACTTGTCGCTCGGGTCCATATCACCCTCGTTGGTATGGAGCGCCGTATCCATCGTGCTGACGCTCGCAGTGACGTAGCTCTGCTTGAAGTTGTCGTAGCCCATGATGCTGAACACCTCGATTGGCATCCCCATGAGCGCGCCCGACCCGCGCTGCTCGAGCCAGCGACCATCGAAGAGCCACGAGAACTCTGCGGTACCCTTCGAGCTCGGCAATCTCGAGCCAGAGTGCAGTACGGTCCACTCGGTGTCCCACTTCCCGATGAACCGCTCGAGCTTCGCGTGGTGGGGGCCCGGCGTGATGAACTTCTGAGCGCGCTTCATCATCTCCGCCATCGGGTCGTCCTGGGTGCGAGCGCTGGTGGTGAACGGAATGACGATGGCGGCGGTCAGAGCGACGCCGGCGAGGAACGAAGGAAGGCGAATCATCGGAGACCTCTCTCTCTGGAGCGGGGAGTGGTATGTGTCCTACCCCCGGAATCTTTATCGCTCGCCGCATGAAAATCGATGGAGTTATTCGCACACTCCGGACTTCCAAGAAGCCGAGTTCGGCGAGCGCTCGCTCGAGCGCCCTTTTCTCGACCTTTCCTCGCGCGTGGCGCGATGACCCGTCACGTCGTGCATCACTACGAGGGCTTCTTCCGGAAGAAGCGTGTGCGAAGGTCGCGACGGAGGCAGTGGTGTGAATTGAGTCGAGCAGCCCTCCACGACTTCTTGGTGCGGAAGAGGCTCGAGGCGCGCTGAGCAGCGCTGGAGGAATCTGGGCCTAAGTCTCGCTTGGACATACAGTTAAGGCGTGCCCCCGGAGCCGAATTCGCAAGGCCCACCCCGCTCGCTCGCCCCCCAACGTGGCCGCATCGGCTCGATCCTCAACCCGCATCCCGAGAACCGGCTATTCTTGACGGACAGGGATATGGGGAATCGAACGGCGCGCGCCGTCCGGGGGATGGATGTCGGAGAGCGAGAGCCCCCGCAAGGGGGAGGCGAGCCCTAAGGTGGGATCCCCGGGGTTTGGCACCTTCGGCGGGGTGTTCACGCCGTGCACGCTGACCATCCTCGGCGTGATCATGTTCCTGCGCTTCGGCAGCGTCGTCGGCGAGGCGGGGTTCATCCGGGCGCTCGCCATCGTGCTCGCCGCAAAAGTGATCACGGTCCTCACGACACTCTCCCTCTCCGCGATCGCGACCAACACCAAAGTCCAAGGGGGAGGCGCCTACTTCCTCATCAGTCGCTCGCTCGGTGTCGAGTTCGGTGGAGCGATCGGGCTCGTCTTCTACCTCGCCCAGGCGATTTCGGTCGCCATGTACGTGATCGGATTTTCGGAGGCGCTCTCCACCGCCTTCCCCGCCGTCGACACGGTTTCCGCCGCCTCCCTCACGAACGTAGTAGTGTTCGCGTGCGTGCTCATCGGCGCGGGTTGGACCATCAAGCTCCAATATGGAATCCTCGCGATCATCGGGCTATCGCTGATCTCGTTCTACGTCGGCGCCATCGATGCGTTCGACGCGGCGATCGTGTTCGAGAACCGCGTGCCGCACTACGCGGAGGGGAGCAACCTGTTCCTCGTCTTCGCGCTCTTCTTCCCCGCGGTGACCGGCGTGATGGCCGGGGCGAACATGTCCGGCGATCTCGAGAACCCGGGGAGGTCGATTCCGAAGGGAACCCTTCTGGCGATCGCCGTGACCGCGGTGATCTACCTCTCGCAGGCGTTCCTGATCGCCGGGGCGCGCACGCACGACCAACTGGTCGGCAACAACCAGGTCATCTCCGAGATCTCGCGCTGGCCGATCCTCATCACCGCCGGGGTCTTCGCCGCGACGCTCTCCTCTGCACTCGGATCGATGATGGGCGCTCCGCGCATCTTGCAGGCTCTCGCGAAGGACGAAGTTTTCCGCGTCTTGCGCCCCTTCGGGCGGCTTTCGGGGGTCAGCCGCGAACCGCGCCACGCGACCGTGCTCACGTTCCTGATCGCCCAGGCGTGCATCATGCTCGCCGATCTCGACAAGATCGCGACCCTCATCACCATGTTCTTCCTGATCACCTATGGGCTCCTGAACCTCGCGACCTTTTACGAAGCGATCACGAAGAATCCCAGCTACCGCCCGCGTTTCCGTTACTCCCATTGGGTGACGTCATTCCTCGGGGCGGTCGGTTGCTTCGGAGTGATGGTCCTCATCAATTGGCTGGCGGCGATCGCTGCCATCGTGGTGATTGCGATCTTGCATTGGTGGATCGGTCGCTCCGAGGTCGAGGCGCGGTGGGGGGATCTGCAGAGCGGTCTCCTGTTCGAGCGAACGCGAAAGAACCTCCTTCGGATCGAGAGGGAGCTGCAGCACCCGAAGAACTGGCGCCCGATCATTCTCGCGTTGAGTGGCGCCGGTTGGACTCGCCCGCACCTCGCAGTGTTCGGCCATCGACTGACGACAGGTCACGGCATCCTGAGCCTCGGGCTGGTGATCATAGGCGAGACTGGACTGCGTCTCGGGCGGCGCGAAAAACAGGAGAAGATGCTCACGACTCTGATCAAAGAGAGGGAGATCGAGGGGTTCCCGGCGGTGGTCGTCGCACCCGATCTCGCCCACGGGATCGAGTCGCTCATCCAATGCCACGGCCTCGGATCGCTCCGCCCGAACACCGTGCTGCTCGGCTGGCCGGGAGATCTCGAGCGGGTCCCGACCTTCGGCAGCACGCTCCGCATGATCTCTGGGCTCGGGCGCAGCGCCGTCATTTTGCGTTATCGGGATGAGTCGGACCCTTGGATCGCGCCCCCCGGCACGATTGACGTCTGGTGGAGAGGGCACAAGAACGGCGAGCTGATGCTCTTGCTCGCGCACCTCTTGAAGCGCAATCAGGACTGGCGGACGCGCCCGATCCGGCTCTTGCGGGTGATCGAGAACGAGGCGGGGCGCGATGAGGTGCGCGGGCATCTCGAATCCCTCATCGACAAGTCGAGGATCCGCGCGACCGCCGAAGTCGTGGTGAGCTCTGATCCGCGCGGCGCAATCCTCGATACCTCGAAGAAGGCGGCGATCACCTTCTTCGGCTTCGAACCCCCGAAGGAAGGGAACGAAGAGGCGTGGTATCACGGCATGGAGCGTCTCGCCGGCGATCTGCCCCGCATGCTGCTCGTGAACAGTACCGGGGGGATGACGCTCGAGTCGTAGGAGGAGGCGCTCGCGCTCGCGGTCGGCGGCCTCTCTTTCTCTCCGCTTTCAGGCTCAGGCTCTTTCTTCTCCTTCTCCTTCTCGCTCGCCTTCAATTCCTTCCGCATCTTCAACCGGCGCTCTTTCCAGAGATCGATCGTCTCCTTCCAGCGCTTCGGGCGTAAGGGTTTGAGAAGATCGAGCAGCTCATCGATTCGTGTGAGCGTCTCTTCCGTGCGGTCCAACTTGACGAGGCAGTCGAGGCGGTTTCTGAGAGCCAAGATACGGGATTCGCTCGCGGGGGCGTCACCCGCTGCGTCCATCTCCTTGATCGCCTCTTCGAAGGTCGCGAGGGCAAGATCGTAGTATCCGCGAGCCCTCAGGGAGACGCCGAGATTGTCGCGGATCAGATGAATACGGCCCACTTCGATGAACTCCTGAATGGCCAAGAGTTGGCGAAGCTGTCGAAGAGTGCTCGACAGTAACTCTCAGCTTTGCAAATAGGATGTGCGGTCGGCCCGCAAGCGAGAGCGCTCTAAGACAGTTGGTCACAACTCCGTCGAACAAGTATCCAAGCGTCGTCACGGCATCCGCCACGTCCACTGCCCCGGTGCCATTCGAGTCGCCGCGGATGAAATCTGCTCCGAAGGCACGGGATCGCAGTCATCGGGAATGCCGTCGAGATCGCAGTCGATGCTCGTTCCGCTCAAGATGTCGAACGCATCGGGGATCGCCTTGGAGTTCACTCAGTAGCGTGCTCGCAACAACACACCGAGTTGAGGACCGGTGTTTTGTTTCCGCCAGTTTCGCCTCGAGCACTCGCAAGGTTGGATCACGACCCTTCGAGGAAGACTTTCCGGGCTGCCTCGCAGATGGCTGCTACCGCTGGGTGTCGGATCTTGCGCTCCGGAGAGATGGCGTAGAACCGCTCCTCAATTCCGTCGGCCGTCCCTATGGGCTTGACGTGGTACTGACTCGCCACCTCTTTCTCGATTGCGGCTGGCACTGCAATCACCCCGATACCCGCGTGACCAAAACTTTTGAGCAAGGCGCTGTCGTCAAACTCTCCAACGATCGCAGGATGGACCTTCTTGGCATCAAACCACTGGTCCAGAGATCGTCGCAGCACAGTGCGCTTGGTAGGCAGAAGAACGGGCGCGGCGTCCAGTGAGCCGGGGAATCCGCGCCGATACTTCGTCGCAAGTCGCGGGCTTGCCATGAAGACGACGCCACATTTGCCCAGCAACAGGCTGTGCGCCCGTACATTGACGGTCGATGGGATCGGTGCATCGCTCAACACAACATCGAGTCGGTGGATCGCAAGCTGAGCCAGTAGTTCCTCCGGAGAGGCTTCGTGACACACGACATGAACGGTTTCGTCCAAATGCAGGGCGGGCTCGATCAGACGATGGGCCACGAGCTTCGGCACGACATCGGCGATGCCCAAAACGAGACGTAGAGGACGTCCGGCCGGGCGCCCGCCGAGCGTTGCCATGAGCTCGTTGCCGATGGCGAATATCTCGTTGGCGTAGCGGAAGACGACTTGCCCCACCTCGGTCATCACCAGAAGACGTCCCGACCGTCGAAACAGCGACTCGCCGAGGGCGGCCTCAAGATCTTTGATTTGGGTACTGACCGTCTGCGGCGTGAGATGCAGTTCGGCGCTTGCCTGGGTGAGGTTCCCAGCGCGCGCAACGGCCCAGAAGTATCGCAAGTGATGGTAGTTCAGGTCTGTCATCTGCCAACTCTCGATCGTTCGGTATTGTCGAACAAAGTGTACCAAAGATTCGAATGGACCGAACGAAGGTTCCGTGCGAAATTTAAGTACGGACAGGAAACAAAGTTCATGCGACCCGAACACCACGAGAGGCAGAGACGCGGCGATGAAACTCAAAGAACTGCAAAAGGCAATCCAAGCGTTGGTCTCTGTGGAGGCGACTACAGCACCCATACTGAGTTGCTACGTCAACCTCGCTCAGAATTCGCGCGACTATCGGCATGCGCTCCAGGAACGTGTTCGTGCGCTGCGACGCGCGCTAGAGCCTGGAGAGCGAGAGGCCTTCGAGCTCGCCTTGGCTCGGATTGAGTCCCACCTCGAGGTGGCAGTCGATACCCAAACCACAGGTGGTGTGGCCCTCTTCGCACGCGAAATCGATGGGCCGTTCTTTCAAGCGCTCCACTTTGAGGTGGCTCTTCCGAACCGACTTTCGATCGGTGCATTTCCCAGCATCTACAACCTCGTCGAGCTCAAAGATACCTACCATCGCTACGTCGTCCTGATCACAACGAAGGACCATGTGAGCCTCCCCCGCTTTCGTGGACACCCCAACTGACGTCATAATGGCGTCGAAG
>CALEHF010000052.1 GCA_937876125.1 uncultured bacterium | reverse complement strand
CCACTTCTCCCTATGGGGTCCAGAAGCTCGCCGGCGAGCATCTCTGCCGGGTCGCAGCTCAACACGGGGGTCCCGACACCGTTTCGTTCCGCTTCTTCAACGTCTACGGGGCGCGCCAATCCCCGACGTCAGACTATGCCGCCGTCATTCCGATCTTCCGCGACCGCTGCTCGCTGGGGCAGCCACTCAAGATTTACGGGGACGGTCTCCAGACCCGTGATTTCATCCACGCCGGAGATCTCGCGGATGGAATCGTGCGAGCGCTCACGTTCGCGAGCCCATTCTCCGGAGAGGTTTTCAACCTCGCGCGCGGCGATGCGACCACGATCCTCGAACTCGCCCGCGAGATTTCGCGGGAAGCGGGGGTCGAAGTGCCGATCGAGCACGCACCCGAGCGCACCGGAGACATCGCTCATTCGGTTGCAGATCTCTCGAAGCTCGAGCGGGTGTTCGATTGGACCCCGCCGACGCCGCTCGCCGAAGGCCTGAAGCGCTTCTGAACGACAGCGCTTCTCAGCAATAGCGCTTTTCAACGGCAGATCATGGTCATGGACTGCCGTAGAGCCAGTCGGTGAAGCCGAAGTTCTTCCCCGGCTGCGCTGCCCTCTCCGCCTCTGGTAGAGGCGTGGGTGGCGAGTCGACGCCCGAGAAATGACGAACCACGAACGGCTGCCACTCGTCGTCCCCCTCAGCCGGAAAATTCGCCTCTGTCTCGAGCCACCGGAACGCTCGCCAGAGCGCTCGGTCCTGCCACTGCCACACATCGTAACCCGCCCGATCGAGGAGAATGGCCTGCAGAACTGCTCCTTGGAGAGCCTCGTAGGCATAGTTCTCCCGAGGCGGTGGCCAGACGAAGCTGCCGCCGCGCCGTTGATCGTCGGGGAGGCAGCCATCGACGGAATGACCCTCCAGAGTGCTGCCGAGGGGATTGATACCGACTGGCGCGGAACGGTCTGCTTGCCAAGAGAGCTCGCGATACTCGAATGCGTCGTACGAGTCCCGATCTCCGAGCCACCCCTGAAACACACGCGCAGCGGCCGCGAGGTCGGTGTCATCGTGCAGGTAGCGCGCGATGGCGATCCTCGTTGCGCCGGCGTGAGTTCCCCAGTTGTTCGGGCGACTCTCGTGGGTTGAGATCAACGTCTTTCCTCCCAGAGAAGTTCTGCGCACCCGATCGAGGAACCGGCGGAACGCTGCGTCGGTTTCGGGGGGGAGGCCGACCCAGTCCGCGGCGATCACGTAGGCCGCGAGTTCTCTCGCGAGAGGAAGAGTCGAGCCCGCCTGCGTGTCGATCACCTTCGTGCACGCGTCGATCACTTCGAGACGTGACTTCGCGTCACCGGTGCGAATGTAGAGGATCGCCTTCGCGAGAGTGCGAAGGTTGTCCCGATCGTTCTGGTCGGAGAGATCGGGATCCTCGATCGGTTCTCGTGCGTACGCGACGAGGCCGTCCCACGCGACGCCCTCGATCGGAAGAGCGCGGATCTCCTCGTCGGACAGGACGAGATGGCGTCCCCGAGGGGTGGGAACCGCTCGGATCGTGGGTCCTGGTTGCGGTCCGGAGGGGCAGGACGTGTGCTCGGAACACGAGGGAACGAGGAGGACGCTGATCAGCGCCGCACTTGCCAGCTGGAGCTGAGAGATCGGTTGGCTCCGTGGTTTGGCTCTAAACATGCTCCTCCTTCGGCGCGGTCCTCCTCGCGCGGGCGCCTTTCGAGCGCCATCGCACCATAGCACTCTCCGCTCGGAGGCAGTCGGAATGAGTTTTCCGACACCCTCCGAGCGCCATCGCCGTCGATACGCGGGGAACTTCTGTCAGGAAAGTCCACTGCCGCCCGAACGACGAGTCTCGAGGAAGCGAGGGGGCGCGGGTTTCCGAAGTGCGCTCGGTAGACTATCTTCGTCTTCTTCGTCTCTCCTCGCGCCGCGCTCTCTTTGGAACGTCCGTTTCCCCCTCAGGAAGTCATCCCGACGTGTGCCCTCCATCCGCCACCACTCGACCCCAGTTCACCATCCTATGGACGATTTCGATCTGTCTCGCGGTGATCGGGGTTACCTGTTTGGCGGCGATGATTTTCCCCCCTCTCGCCGTCCTCGCGACCGGGGCGGCATGCATCGGGCTCCTCGTCCTCAGGACCCCTCAGCACGCGAACTTGTTGGTCGTGTTTGCCCTCTTCTCGAACATCGCGATCGTCGCGGTTCGCTTCCATGGAGTCCCCAAGATCGCCGCCGCCGCGTATCCGCTCTTGCTCGTCATTCCACTCCTCGAGAAGGTCTTGGTACGGCGTGAGCGACTGCGGATCGACGCGATCACCATCTGGCTCCTCTTGTTCCTCGCGGTTCAGCTCGTGGGCGCGTCCTTCAGCCGAGACCCGGCCTTTTCGCTCCTCGAGGTTCAGAAGTTCGCCCTCGAGGGTCTGCTCCTCTACATCCTCTTGTTCAACACCGTTCGGACAGAGGACGAGCTGCGTCGAGCGAGCTGGGCTCTCGTCGTCGCCGGCGCCGTCGTGGGCTTCTTCCCGATCCTGCAGCAGCTCACGGGGACCTTCCATCACAACTACGGCGGTTTTGGGCAGACGGTCGCGGAGGACTCCTTCTCGATCGGTGGGCACAGTCAACTTCGACTGTGCGGCTCGATCGGGGAGAAGAACCGCTTCTCCCAGAACATGCTGATGTTTGCGCCCATCGCGTGGTGGCTCTCCCAGGGGGTGCAAGATCGACGGGTGAAATTGTTCGGGATCGGATGCGCCGTCATCGCGGTTCTCGCATTTGCGCTCGCCTTCTCCCGAGGCAGTGCCATTGCCGCGGTTCTGACCGTGGGGATCTTGTTCCTCCTGCGCGTCGTGAGTGCGGGTCAGTTGCTGAAGATTGCCATCGCAGGCGTCGCCGTGCTCCTGGTGCTCCCACAGTACGGGGCGCGTTTGACCTCGATCGGGCACCTTTCGAGCATGGTCGGGGGGCGGCCCAAGAACTCAGCCGAGGCCCTCGATGGCTCATTTCGGCGGCGCGCCGAGGTGATGGTCGCGGCGGGACTCGTGTATCTCGACCACCCTGTCATCGGGGTGGGGCCGGGCATGTCGCGCTTCTACTCCCGGGAGTACGGCAACCAGCTGGGGCTGCGCAAGGTGAAGACCGATCGGCAGTCGCACAACATGGTGCTCGCCCTCGCGGCAGAAACGGGCACGCTCGGGCTGATCTGCTTCGGAGGGCTGATAGCGACCCTTCTTGTTCGACTTCAGCAAATGCGCCGGCGCTGGCTCAAGACGCGGCCC
>CALEHF010000051.1 GCA_937876125.1 uncultured bacterium | reverse complement strand
CATTCATGAAGAAGATCGTCCATCTGGGTCTGGCATGCGCGGCTGTCGTGGTCCTCTTCTTCGTATTCCCTGGATCCTCCACCCCCGAGGAGAAGATTCAGAAGCGGCTGCTTCAGATGGAGCGGGACTTCAGTCGTGGGAATGGGCGCCTCTGCTCGAAGGGGTTGACGGACGACTTCCGCGACGGGACTTCGGGGATCGGGAAGGCTGACTTCCGATCGATCCTGGCTCAGATGGTGCTGACCGAGAAGGACAAGAACACGAACCAATTCCTCTACCGCGTGGTCCTTCCGGTCGAGGAGATGTCGATCGCCGTGGACCCAGCCGATCCGACTCGCGCCCATGTCGACTTGGTAGCGGTGTTCGAAAAACTGAGCGGCGAGGAGTGGCGGCTGTTCTGGAAGGCCGCCGTTTCCGGGGACCTCATCGAGGGGAAGGACGGCTGGCAAATTCGGCAGAGCACCCATGTCACGCTCGACGGGAAGCCGTTTCGGTAGGGCCCATCGGGACGCTGCCACTACCCAGACACGAAGACGGGCGGTTCCGCGGAACCGCCCGTCTTCGTTGGGGCCTCGTCGGTCGCTCGGAGCTTTTCTAGCTCTTCGCTTTCCGCGACTCCTGTCGGCGCAACTGCTCGGTCAGCACGCGCTTCCGCACGCGGATCGATTTCGGCGTGATTTCGACCAACTCGTCGGGGCCCACCCATTCGAGGGCAGCCTCGAGGGTGAGTCGGCGGACCGGCCGGACACTGGTGGCATCGTCCTTGCCCGAGGCGCGGACGTTCGAGAGTTTCTTCTGTCGCACCGCGTTACAGACTAGATCGTTTTCGCGAGCGTGCTCGCCCACCACCATCCCCTCGTAGATCGCATCGCCCGGCTCGATGAAGAACACGCCACGGTCGTAGAGCGCATCGAGGGCGTAGGCGGTCGAGGGGCCGGTCTCCATCGAGATCAGCGCGCCGTTCGTACGGCGGGGGATGTGCCCAGCGAGCGGAGCGTACTCGAGGAAGGTGTGGTGCGTGATCGCGCGCCCCTGCGTGGCGGTGAGGATCTTGTTACGCAGGCCGATCAGCCCGCGCGCAGGGATTTTGAACTCGAGGTGCATGTATCCGGTCGCGCCCGCTTTTGCGTTCATGTCCACGAGCTCGGCGCGGCGGTCTCCGACCAGGGACATCACCGGGCCTTGGCAATCGATCGGGCACTCGACGACCAAGCGCTCGAACGGCTCATGGCGTTTGCCGTCGATGACGCGCTCGACGACGCGCGGCATTCCAACGGTGAGCTCGAACCCTTCTCGGCGCATCGTTTCGAGCAGAATGCCGAGGTGCATGAGGCCGCGACCCGCGATGTGGTACTCCTCGGGGCGGTCCCCTTGCTCGACGCGCAGGGCGACGTTCCGCTCGAGTTCCTTGCGAAGGCGATCCCCGATCTGGCGCGTGGTGACGTACTCGCCTTCTTTGCCGGCGAACGGGCCATCGTTGACCCGGAAAGTCATGTGCAAGGTCGGCTCGTCGACGAGGATCGGGGTCAGTTGTCGCGGATCGTCTTTGTCGGCGATCGTGGCCCCGATCTCGATGTTCGGGAGGCCGACGACCGAGCAAATCTCACCCGCTTCCACAACGTCGACCTTCTTGCGATCGAGTCGGTGGAAGACGTTCAGCTCACCGATGCGCTCATTCTTCGACGTGCCATCGGGCGCGATGACGGTCACCGTGCTCCCCGCGTGAATTCTGCCCGCCTGCACTTTGCCGATCGCAATGCGACCGACGAAGTCGGAGTGGTCGAGAGTGGTGACGCGCAGTTGCAGCGGCTCATCGGGGCTGACCCGCGGCGCGGGGACGTGCTTGACGATCTCCTCGACGAGCAGCTGAAGTCCGACGCGTTCACCGGCGGGCTCTTTCGAGCACCAGCCGTCGCGGCCGGAGGCGTAGATCACCGGGAAGTCGAGCGTCTCGTCATCTGCTTCCAGTGAGACGAGGAGGTCAAACACTTCGGTGAGCACTTCATCGGGGCGCGATTCGAGCTTGTCCGCCTTGTTGATGACGACGAGGGGGCGGAGGCCGTGTCCGATCGCCTTCTCGACGACGAAGCGGGTCTGCGGCATCGGCCCTTCGAAGGCGTCGACCAGCAGGATTGCACCGTCCGCCATCGAGAGGACGCGTTCGACTTCTCCGCCGAAATCTGCGTGTCCCGGCGTGTCGATGATGTTGATCTTGAACATCTCGCCGTTGATCTCGGTTTCGATCGCGCAGTTCTTCGCCAGGATGGTGATGCCGCGTTCGCGTTCGAGCGGGTTCGAGTCGAAGATCAGCCCGTGCTGACCGCCGGCGAGGCGGTCGAGCTCCTCCGGGCGGAACATGCCCGATGTATAGAGGAGTCGGTCGACCAGCGTGGTCTTGCCGTGGTCGACGTGCGCGATGATCGCGATGTTGCGGATGTGCGACGAATCCATGAGGTTCATGCTCCTTGGGAGAGTGGCCAGCCGGTGATTTACCGACTGTAACGAGGCGCGGAAGTGTACCGGCAGTCCCCTCGAACACGAGCCAAGTTTGGCTAAAGTGCCAACAAAGCAGGTGAGGGGGTATCCGATGATCGGCGCTTCGGGGGGGCCGGGAGTACTCTCGAACCCAAACAGTCTCTCCCCCGGCGCGGCATCCCCGATCTCTGGGGACCCCTATTGAGGTGGATTCCTACCGGAGGACCCCTCAAAGTGGGGTTTCTGGGCGCGAAACGCCGAGGAACTTCCTCTCTGACTCTCTGAACCCGGCGGCCGTACGGCCGCCATGGAGACGACGCTATGCTCGATTCCAATTCGATCCGCCCGGCACCTGCAGCATCGATCGAGGGGCTCCCGTTGAAGCGCGCGACCTCACCCGAGTGGGCGACGATCGCAACCAAAGAACTGGATACCCTCCTCATCGATCACGCCTGGTGTGAGTACAAGGCAGCGTCCGCGGGGCTCGGCCTCATCGGACGATACCCAGAGCACCCTCAACTCGTCCGCCCGATGCTCGCCCTCGTGCAGGAGGAGATGCTTCACTTCCGCCAGTGCGTGGACAGGATCGAGAAGCGCGGCGGCCGCTTGGGCGCCATACCGAGTGATCGTTACGTGAAGGCGCTCCGCGGTCGCTTCGTCGGCGAAGGGCGAGGGCTCGGCTCGCTCGGCGACATGCTGATGATCAATGCGTTCGTCGAGGCGCGTTCCTGCGAGCGGTTTCGGATGCTCGCGTCCGCCCTCGAGGGAGTCGACGGGCCCGACGGTGAGTTGGGAGTCTTCTACGCGCGCCTCGCCGAAGCGGAGGCGCGACACTGGGAGACGTTCCGCGAGCTCGCGATCGAAGCGCTCGGGGATGCGCCGCGGGTTCATGCCCGGATCGAAGAGGTGGCGGGGATGGAGGCGGAGATCATCGCGGAGCTGCCCCTGGGTCCGCGGATGCACTGAGGCCGGATGCACTGTGGCGGGGTGTTGGGTAAGGAGGGAGCCGACTTACCGCGCAAACGTCAACGACTGCCCGTTCTCCTTCGGCCCGAGCCCCAGTAAGTAGGGGAGCGCCGCCTCGCCCCACGCCGCTGGATCGACCGCAGTTGCCGCTTCCTGCTTCCCGAACGCAACCTGCAACATCTCGGTATGGACGACGCCGGGAGAGAGCGCGATCGAAGCGAGGCCCGCGGGGAGCTCGTCGGCGAGGGCGCTCGAGAGTCCTTCGATCGCAAATTTCGAAGCGCAGTACGGCGCGACGTTCGGCGACGTGCTCCGACCCCAACCGCTACTCAGATTCACGAACACTCCCGACCCTCGCTCGATCATCGCGGGAGCGAAGTGCCGCACGATCGCTGCGACCCCCTTCACGTTGACGTCGATCAAGGTGTCGAACTCGGCGGCGGGGACCTCCCACAAGGGGACGCGCTCGTTGATGAGGGCGGCGTTGTTGAAGATGAGGTCGGGGACGAGGCCCCGGGCGATGAGGCCCTTCGACCACGCGCCGACCGCGGCATCGTCGGTGACGTCGACCACGTTGAAGTGATGAGGGGCGCCGTGCTGACGCTCGAGCTCCTCAATACGTTGACCATCCCGTCCGCAGCCGAGGACGGTGTGTCCCGCCCGGACGGCGGCGTCGGCGAGGCCGCGCCCGATGCCGCGGGTCGCGCCGGTGATCAGCAGAGTCTTCTTCATTGCCCGCTCGGCTGCGGCTGTTTCGCGGACTCTTTCTCCTGCTGATCGAGGACCCACTGCTCCATCCGCGCCGTCAGGACACCGAGGGGAAGAGAGCCGGCGCCGAGCATGTGGTCGTGGAAGGAGCGGATTTGGAACTCGCTGCCGAGCGCGGCTTCCGCCGCGTTCCGCAGGCGCCGGATCTCCATCTCACCGATCTTGTATGCAAGCGCCTGCCCGGGCCACGCGATGTAGCGATCGACCTCCGACTCGACGTTGGTGCGGGTCAGCGACGAGTTCTCGAGCATGAAATCGATCGCTTGCTGGCGCTCCCAACCGAACTGATGGATCCCGGTATCGACGACCAGACGGAGCGCACGCCACATTTCATACGAGAGACGTCCGAAGTCATCGTAGGGATCTTCGTAGAGTCCCATCTCGGTACCGAGAGACTCGGCGTACAGCGCCCAGCCCTCGACGAATGCGGTGTAGTGGAGGGACGAACGGAACGGCGAGAGACTCTCGATCTCGTTTGCGAGCGCAATCTGGAGGTGGTGGCCCGGAACCGCTTCGTGAAGGGTAAGAGCGACCATCTCGTAGCGGGGACGCGCGGTGAGCTCGTAGGTGTTCGCGTAGAACCAGCCGGGCTTCGAACCATCCGCGGGCACAGGTTGGTAGTACGCCGTCGTCGAGCGCGGCGCTTCGTAGTCGGGGATCGCCTTCACTCCGTAGGGGCTCCGCGGGAGCAGGCCGAAGTACTCGGGCAAGAGCGCATCGATGCGTTTGCAAATGTCGCGGTACCCGGAGAGGAGCGCCTCTGGGGTCTTGTGGTAGAAGCGCGGGTCGCTGCGGAGGTACTCGACGAACGCCGCGAAATCCCCTTCGAAGCCGGTCTTCTCGATGACCTTCTGCATTTCGCCCCGAATCCGTTCGACCTCGCGCATGCCGCGTAGATGGATTTCCCCGGGGTCGAGGTACGTGGTCGTGAAGTGGCGCACTTGATGGGCATAGAAATCATCCCCTTGGGGAAGGTCGAGGGCCCCGATCGAATCACGACAGGAGTAAACGTACTCATCGGCGAGGAAGGCGCGCAATCCACGGAGAGCGGGGATCACCTTTTCCATGATCACGACCTGGCCGCGCGTGGTCAGTCGCTCTCGCTCCGCTTCGGGGACCAGCTTTGGGAACTTGGTGAACGGCTGGAAGAACAGGCTGTTCGCCACCTCGTCGACGAGGTGGGCGTCGAACTGTTCGAGCACTCCGACCTGCGTGATCTTCGGCGGCACGACCCCGCGCTCGATTCCGGCGTCGAGCAGTTCGCGCACGCCGACCAGGTAAGCGGGGATCGCTTCCAGTCGGGCGAGGTAGTTTTCGTAGTCGAGGACGCGTTCAAATCGCATCCGCTCGTGAAACGTGGGGAGCCAAATCTGCGGACCGCCGCGCTGGTGGACCGGGGTGAGGTAGTCGTTCAATCGGTAGCCGTCGAGGCGTTCGGAGAGTTCACGACCGAGCAGCTCGAGGTCGAGCTTCTCTTGTTCGCCCAGGCCGCTCACGTCGGCGCTCGAGACCTCTTTCATCAGCTGGAAGTAATGGGACGTGCGCCGATGGCGCACGGTGACCCCTTCTTGGGGGAAGATGGCGTCCGCTTCGCGCATGCCGTGGCTCGAGGCGAGGAACGGAGACGCCTCCAACTCGATCGCCCAAAATCGCCCCGTGAGATCGGCGTGGGCGCGTCGGTTCTTCTCCGCGAGCTCCTTGGAGATCTCCTGCGAGAAAGTCTGGGTGGCGAGGAGTGTCGAGAGGAGGGCGCCGACGAGAGAGAGCGCGGCCCACTTGTGGGCGATTCGTTCGAGCATGCGGAGGTCCTCCGAGCGAGGGGAGAGCCGCGCCTCGGGTCTTCTCACCGGAGGAAGAAGCCGAGGGCCACTCGGGGTGACGGGTCTCAATCAACGTTTGGCAGCGGCCTTCCGACGGGGCTTGACGGCGGCCTTGAGTCCTTTGGAGGCTCCCACTTTCTTCGAAGCCGGCTTCTTCGCAGCAGGCTTCTTCGCAGCGGGCTTCTTCGCAGCGGGCTTCTTCGCAGCCGGCTTCTTCGCAGCAGGCTTTTTCGCGGCGGGCTTTTTCGCAGCAGGCTTCTTCGCCGCGGATTTCTTCGCCGCCGGCCTTTTCCCCTTGCTGAGAGCAAGTCTCTTGATCACCTCGCGTGTGAATTCTCCGGTCGTCGCCGAGCCGCCGAGATCGACGGTGAGGAAGTCGCCTTTCGAGATCACGTCGGCGATCGCTTCGCGGAGGCGGAACGCCTCTGTGTCCAGCTTCAGGTGACGGAGCATCATCGCCGCGGAGAGAATCAGCGCGGTCGGATTTGCCTTTCCCAGGCCCGTGATGTCGGGCGCGGAGCCGTGGACCGCTTCGAAGATCGAAATCTTCTTTCCGATGTTTGCGCCCGGGGTCACGCCGAGTCCGCCCACCAACCCGGCGCAGAGATCCGAGATGATGTCACCGTAGAAGTTCGAGAGCAGAATGATGTCGAAGTGCGCAGGGCGGACCACGATCTGCATGCAGCAGTTGTCGATGATCAGCTCTTCATATTCGATCTCCGGAAACTTCTTCGCGATCTTGCGTGAGCTCGCGATGAACAAGCCATCGGAGAGCTTCATGATGTTCGCTTTGTGCGCGACCGTCACCTTCTTGCGCCCGCGGTGGCGGGCGTATTCGAAGGCGAGCTGCGAAATGCGCTCTGAGGCCTTCGCAGTGATGATCTTGAGCGTCTCGACGACGCCCGGAACGATCGTGTGCTCGAGTCCTGCGTAGAGGTCTTCCGTGTTCTCGCGGAAGATCACCATGTCCATCCGGTCACCCAAGTCGATATAGCGCGAGGGGATCCCGGGGATGAGTTTGATCGGGCGAATGTTGGCGTACAGCTCGTACTGCTGCCTGAGCTGGACGTTGATGCTCTTGTGCCCCGAACCGATCGGGGTCGTGGTGGGACCCTTGATCGCGATCTTGTTCTTTCGGATGCTCCGATGAACCGCCTCGGGGAGGAGCTCCCCGGTCGCCTCGAACGTTTCGAGGCCCGCGTTCACGACCTCGAACGAGAGGCCGATCTTCATGGCGTCGAGAACTTCCATCATCGCTTGCGCGATTTCGGGACCGATACCGTCTCCGGGGATTACTGTGATCTGGCGGCTCATCCGCGTGGACTCCGACTTCCTCCCGCGTGACGCCGCGGGGCTCGAGGAAGTGCCGAGGGTAGCGGATCGTCTGCCAGGATGAAGCGGTTCCGCGATTACCCGTCTTTGGGTGCGGGCCCCAGCGCCTGGTCGAAGCGGTCCTGGATGTCATCGGGGAAGATCCGCGAGACGTAGCGAGCCCCTTCGGCGAGGCGAGAGCCGATCTGCGACGTGCGGATCGGTTCGTTCAGCTGGGTGGCATTCGAATGGAAGATTCCGAGGAGCAGCAAGCCGAACAGCATCGAGCTGATCGCAACGCCCATCGCGCCGCCGAGCACCCCATCGAACACTCTCAGGGTGCGACTGAAGAAAGAGTGGAAGACAAGGCAAGCGAGAAGGCCGAGGACCAGGGCAGCCCAAAGGACGAACGCGAAGGCAGCGACGCTCGCGCCTCCCGCACCGAGGACCTCTTCGACCGGCTGGAAAATGTCAGCTTTGGCGATCGGTTCTGCGAGGCGGGCGGCGGCGATCAGCCCGACCGTGAGGGCGAAGAAGATCGCGACCTGGCGGTAGAACCCGACCCCGATCCCGACGAACAGCCCCGCGACCAGACCGAGGACGAGGGCGTAGTCGATCCAATTGAGATGAGCGGTCCATGCGCTGAGCGAGGACCAAACATCCGCGACGGGCCCGGTCACGGTCGAGACGGGGACGCCGCTACTCGTGACGAGTGCACTGATTGCGTGAAGCATGACTCTTTGGACTCCTTCGCTCTCTCCCCGCTGTCCGGCACCCAGAAGTCAGGCACCCCGACTTCAGGAGGAGAGCTGCGTGCCTTCCCTGGCGTAAAGGGCGACACGGCGTCACTTTCTCCCCTCAGGCCCCTCCTCGCAACCCCTCGGGGGTGTTTTTGGGGGCGAAACAGCCCCTTTGACTCGTGGGGCAGCATCTGCATGCTTGTCAACCCGCAAAAAATCAATATGCTGGCAACTAGTGCGGCGGGCGGATCGGTGTGTGGGCCGATCTGCGGGCACAGTTTCATTGCGTCTTCTTCACGTTCGTTTTCGTTTCAGCGTTCGATCACGTTTCTTTTGGGCACGAACCAAGTTTGCGATTCACCCCCCCGCCGCGGTAGCGGTATGCGTCTTTGCGAGATCTCTCGCAGAGGGCGCCCCGCGCTGTGGTCCCTTCGTGCCTTGTACGTCCGCCGCCACAGATCGGCGCGGCGGCCCCCCGGGGTGTGGACTGGAGGAACTCTCTCGAGAGCCCGCTCGATTGAAGACAGCACTCGAAACCGCGCTACCTCGCAAGAGGCGCGGCGAAGTGGATTGCGCCTCGCGGTCGATACTCCGTCGATCCCGCTCTCCACTTCAAGAAAAACCAGGAAGGGACGTCTATGGACCCGCGTAGGCTCATTCTCATCTCACGGTGCCTCGCCACGGCGCTCTGTTTGTTTGCGACCCCAGCTCTGTTCGCGCAGCTCAGCGCCGACAACTTCGACAGCTATGTCGCCGGTTCGTTTATCGCTGGCCAGGGAGACTGGCAGACTTGGGATGCGGCCACAGGTGCCGTCGACTCCCAAGTCTCGAACCTCTTCGCGAACTCAGGCCAGAACTCGCTCGAGTTGCAGCCGGCTGATGACATTGTGCGTTTGTTCTCGGGGATCAACACCGGAGCCTTCACGCTCAGCTCATCGGTGTACATCCCCTCGGGGCAGAACGGGACGTACTACTTCCTCCTCCTGAATACCTACAGCCATGGGGGACCGTACAACTGGTCTGTCCAGATCGAGATCAACGACACGAACGGAATGGTCAGCGATGTCGGTGGTAGTACTGCCGCGACGGGGATTGGCACTGCGACCCCGATCCTTTACGACCAGTGGGTCACCGTCCTGGTCAACGTCGACCTCGTTGCCGACACCTACGATGCGTTCTACAACAATGTTCAGATCATGGCTGGAAACCACTGGGCCGGTAACGGGCAAGCCCAGCTCCAGTGCATGGACCTTTACAACGGCGGCAACGGGACCTTCTACTACGACGACATTTTCGTTGACTGCCAGGGAGGCTGCGGCGGCTGCCTCCCATTCGACGGGATGACCTGCGACATCGATTGCGCGACCAATGACGTGACGATGAACTGGTCGTTCTTCCAGCTCGGTGGCTACGCGGCGGGGATTACCGTGATGCGGAACGGCGTACTTCTCGCGACCCTTCCCGGAACGGCCACCAGCTACAACGATATCGGCGCTCCCCTCGGATTGAACAACTACGAAGTCATCGGAGATTGCGGTACGCAAACGTGGTCGGCGCTCTGCTCGACCGCCTGTACCGGCGCATGTCCGCCTTTGATTTTGGCGGACGAATGCTGTGATGCACTGCCCGCCATCGTCGGCGCCAATGCCTTCGACAACACAGGGGCCTCCAACAGCCCCGATCCCTTCAGCAATACGCTCTGTACGGGTACTTTCCTCGGGGACATGGTCTCCGACGTTTGGTTCACCTACACGGTGACCAACACCGGTTTCGCTCGCTTCGACACCTGTGGTGGCTTCGACACCGATATGGTGGTCTACGAAGGCCTCAACTGCGGCGTCAAAATCCAGGTCGCTTGTGACGGCGATAGCTGCGACCCAGGGCTCGGCTCCGACGTGACGATACCCGTCACGGCCGGAGACACCTTCCTCGTGAGAGTCGGACTTTGGGGCGCGGCGGTCGTCGGAGGTGCGGGGACTCTGAACGTCAGCGAGCTCTGCGAGCCTTCGTTCACGGGGCTTTCCAGCACGCTCGATTGCGTCTCCGGGGACGTGACCTTGTCCTGGACCTCGGGGACTTGGGACTCGTTCGAGGTCATCCGCGACGGTTTGGTCATCGCGACCGCACTTCCGGCCGGCACGTCGAGCTACATCGACCCGGGGCTGACGACCGCGACCTACAACTATCAGGTGACCGCAACCTGTGCGTCGGGAAGCTCTCTCACCGATACCCTCGATGTCGTGGTCGCCGGCGCGTTCGGCGTGACCGACATTATTCTTCGGGGTGAAACGGCTGGCGGACTCGTCGACAGCGTGCTCGCACTCGAAGCGGCCCTGGCCGCGAACGGAATTACGGCCATCGTTCTCGATGGCGGGCCCGAAGTGATCTCTTGTGTCAATGACCCCGCGCTCGAGCGAGTCTGGTACATGGGCGGAACGTTCCCCAATAACCGCGTTCTCAACGCGACCGACGCGAGTCAACTCCTGTCGCTCCAGGGCATCGGAAAGCACATCTACTTCGAGTCCGGCGATGAATGGGGATTCGGGAACGGCACCGCGTTCGAGACTATCGATGGTGTCGCGGCGGGAACAGATGATGGCGACGATAGCCTCTTGCTCCTGAATGGTGCCGACAGCGGATTCGGTCTCAACACCAGCGACCTGGTGGGGATC
>CALEHF010000050.1 GCA_937876125.1 uncultured bacterium | reverse complement strand
ATGCGCGCCGGCCGCTTCGATTGGCTCGCGATCGCCCCCAGCTCGTGCACGCCGATGTTCATCTCGTCCGCGATGTAGCCGAGGTAGCGACCGCATCCGGCGGCGCAGCGGTCGTTCATCTGGAAGGAGGTCACGATGCCCCGATCGTCCACCTGGATCGCTTTGGTGTCCTGACCGCCGATGTCGAGAACCGTGCGGGTACCGGGGAACATCGAATGAGCGCCGAGCCCGTGGCAGAGAATTTCCGAACGAATCTGGGCCTCATCGAACGGGAGTCGCGCGCGGCCGTATCCCGTGCCGACGCTCGAGATCTGTTCGAGCTCCTGCGAGTTTGCGGCGGCGACCGCGACTCCGACCATGGTGGGCAGGTCGGTGCTCTCCTCGAGGGCTGCGCTGATATTCTCATCGAAGGAACCCGATGCTTTCGGATCCTTCTCAACCGACAGGATCGCCCTGTCGAAGAGTCCGACGATACGGTCGTAGGAGGTCCCCATCTCTGTGGAGACCTCCTCCGACAAGTGGAGATAACGACTGCCCGCGAGATCGCGAAAGAAGTCGCTTTTCCGGCTAGCCCCTTCGGCGAAGAGAAGTGTCGCTTCTGAGGCCATTTGCCGCGTTATCCAGTCGACGGCCTCAGCCGGGATTTCGATATCAGTGGTTCTCTCGCGACTTCGGTGGAGATGGTCGCGGAGCACCTCGAGCTGGTGGAGATACTGATGTTTTCGAAATGCGAGCTCGATCTTCTCTAGGAGTACGTCGACGTTGCCGGCGCCTGCTCTCTCGAGCTCGGTTGAAATCAGGCTGAACTTCGTATTCGTCAAAGCCTCCCCGAGTGAGACTTGGCAGGCGACATCGTAATCGCTTCGACTGTTGGTGATCCCTCGGCCGAGCACGTTTTGGTGTTCATCCAAAGCGATCGCCTTCGTCGTGGTCGACCCCAAATCGATGCCGAGGTAGTACTTCATGCCCCGCCTCCCCTCTTTTGCTCAATCATCTGGAAGTAGGACTCGAGTCGGTTCTTGATGTTCGCGGCGGAGAAGTAGCGCGGATCGACAAGATCACTCTCGACGAAGCCGCCGGGGCGACCGGTTGCCTTCTCTACCTCTCGGAGAATCAAGAGTTGCCCGGCGCTGAAGGAGTTGCAGCTTTTCACCGAGTTGATCAAGAGGCCGTCCGCCTCATATTCCTTCATGTAGCGATTCAACATCTGAATGCGGGACGGAATGTTGAGATTCGTGTAGCAGCCCATGCAGTACTCGGCGAGCGACTCGAGTGGCCGATCCGGATCGTGGCGGAAGCCGTAATCGTAGACGCCACCGACTTTCGTATAGGTCGAGGCGACGACGACCGCGCCTTCGTCGGAGAACATCTTCCAAAACTCCCGGAAGTGAGTCCAGTTCGGTGGACCCTCGACCACAATGCGGAAACGTTCTTTGTCGAGCTCCCCATCGGGGGTCACCGGTCCCTTGCCAAGCCGCACCCGTTCATCGACTTCGCTGCGCAGCTCCTTGTAGTACTCGACTGCGTCTTCGGTTCCGCGAAACGCCGTGAAGATCGGGCCAATGTAGTAAACGCCCCCGAAGTAGGCGTCGATGGGCGAGGGGCGATGTTTGGCGGATTCGAGCACGTGGACCAGGTCATCCTCGGCGCGTGCACTTCTCGCGAGAAGCTCCTTCAGCCGATCTTCGTCATAGGCCTTTCCGGTCAGCTTCTCGAGGCTCGGGATCACCTTTTCTTTCAGTTGCTTGACGACATACTCGCGCATCGAATCGGTGACTCGACCCTCGCCTTGGTAGGGAACGTGGAGCATCGAGACGGGGCAGTCGTACTCCTGCTTCAAGATTTCGAACCATTTGAGGAACGTGAAGCAGCCGGTATAGGAGAGCAGCAAGAGGCCCGGAGGCGGGAGGCGCTCGCCGGTCGGGCCGACGTTGCCCGATTTCATCATGCCGAGGTCGCACTTCACGTAAGTGCAGACGTCTTCCGAATGCCCGAGTTTCTCAGCGGTGCTGATGTATTCCCGCGACTTCCCACGCATCCCAGACTGAAGGGCGTTGATCTCGGGGAGCACCGGCGCGATGTCGAAGCTGAGGAGCAGCTCGGTAAGGTTGCCTGGGACGAAGGTGTAGACGCACTTCTCGCCCAGGTCCTCGGCTTTGGAGAGCCGCGTGAAGTGGTCCGCGATCATCTGCTTCTGGCGCTCCTGGCTCCGATCTTTCTGGACTGCGGTGCCCTCTGGAGAATTCCCCATAACTACCTCCCACTCCACAGTTTGATCGAATCTGCGAATGTGCCCGCTTGCTCGCGGATCACTTGGAACTGCCCTGAGTTCTCAGAGAATTTGAAACTGGTCCAGGGGATTTCGGCGGCTTCGACGGCGGCGACCGCCATCGGTTGATCGAGAAGCGCCGGATCGCAGAAGCTCGGTGCGCAGAAGAGCACTCCCTCCGCTTCGCAATGCCGCACGCGGTCGCACAGCTCTTGTCCCTTCACGTCCTCATCGATGTAGCGGATCGGGCTCGCGATCGAGTCGGCGAGGAACGCTTGGACGAGGTTGTCGAAGGGGTCCCCGTCGCTCGGAATGTCCGAGCGGATCCAGCGGTGGATCTGAATGAAGTCGTCATCGACGATGTAGCAGCCGGATCGCTCGAGGGTCTTGATCAAACCGATCGGCGGCTGCTCGCAGAATGACCCTGTCAACACCACGCGCGCCTGGTCCATCGGTACGCGATCAGTACAGAGCGTTGTCTCCTCGAGGTACTCCCCGAGCATCGCAGTGTGTTCTTCGACCGGCATCGCAAGGCCCGCCCGAAGGAACAGGTACAGCTCGTGGGTCGGGAGGCGCCACGGCTCGGCCAGCCTCTGTTCGTAGAGAGAGCGGACTAGCTTCCGGTTTTCGTTGTAGGTCTCGATCGACTTTCGAAGCGCGTCCGGTTCGAACGCCCGAGCCCCTCGCACTGTGAGGTCAGCGCACAATTCTTCGAGCTCCGCACGGAAGAATGCGCCGCCCGTCTCTGGGTCGAAATTCTGCGGTACGTCGACATAGCGCGATAGCTTCTCGGGGAAGAGCATCTTCCACATCCCCGACAAGTTTCGAATGACGTCACAGGTGGCGGGGAACAGCATTCCATCGAGGCAATCGAGGCTCCCGTTCAGTCCGAGTTCGATCGTGCTGCGAGGGAGGTGGCAGATGTACGATTGGTAGTAGGCATCGCCACGGATGATTTCGAGATCCGCTCCGGCACCGACGATGCCGACGGGGAGGACCCCTTGGGAGTGGAGGAGCTCCCGAGGGACGTAGACCGGCATGTAGCCGATGGCGAGGCCGCCGGTTGTCGCTTTCCAGCGACGCACCTCAGGGAGAGTGTAGTCCTGGTTGAGCATCTCGGCTCGCGCGACCAGCTCATTGAGCCGCTTCGTCATGCATCCCTCCACTTCGCAGTTCGTTTCTCGAGGAAGGCAGAGATCCCCTCCTTGGCGTCCGCGGTCTTCATCAGATCGTTCAGGTATCTATGCTCGAGTTGTTGAATGGTCTCGTTGAACCTCTGGGCGAGGGGCAGGCGGACGGCGCGCACCGCGTGGCGGAGGGTCGAGGCAGAGAGTTTGGACAGATGATCGTTCGTGTACTTGAGTGCGGACTCGACCGGATTGTCTGCGAGGTCATCGACGAGGCCGATGCGAAGCGCTTCCACGGACCCGATGATGCGCCCGGTCAGGCAGAGGTCTTCCGCCCGCGCGCGTCCGATCCGTTCGGGGAGTAAGACCGAGCCGGCGGGTGCGAAGACACCGAGCAAGATCTCCGGTTGTCCGAAGTGTGCGTCGGGTGACGCGACGATCCGGTGGCAGGCGCTCGCGAGTTCGAGACCGCCGCCAAGGCACTGCCCGCGCACGGCTGCGATGGTGAACACTCCGCACTCGAAGGTGCGGCGGATTAGGTCATGGAAGGCTGGGAGCAGCGTTTCCACTTCGCCGGGCTGGTGCTCTTTGACGCTCGCCCCGAAGGAAAAATGGGGCCCTGCTCCGGTGAAGATGATCGCTTTCAGCCGCTGAGTCTCGGCCGCGCGAATGACGACGTCGGTGAGGGCACGAATCATCGAGGTGTCGATGATGTTACCCTTCGGCGCGTTCAGCGTGACCAACCAGCACGCGTCGTTCGTCGAGTCGAAGAGTAGTGGCGATACTCCGTTCATCGCGTCCCCTCGCAGTGGGCTCCGGCCTTGCGCGCCTGCTGGATGACCGCTCCCACGAGTCCATCGTCCCAGCACTCTCCTTTAGCGATGCGTCGTCTCAGCTCGAGGAAATCCGCTTCGCGGCACTCCTTCGAACCGAGGTGGAACGCACGGAAACCCGCTTTCGCCTCGGTAGCCATGTTGAGGGCGAGCCAAGCGCGGTTTGACTCGTGATTGCGATCCCAATGCTCGAGCTTATGTTTCCGCAGGCTCTCGAGCGTCTTCGACAAGCATCCCGGCATCGTGTGGGCGAGTGCGGTGACGAGGGCGTCGACCGCGGAGTCGAGAGGGCCGAGGTCCATCTCCCCGCGCGCGAGAAGCAGCTTCGCCTCATCCTTCGCGTCGCCTTCCTTCGGCTCGCCGTAACAGATCTGGCCTCTGTCGTCGATCCACCGATCGGTGTGGACGAGGGGGTTCGGTATCAAGGCCCCATCGACGCGCAGCGCAGGTACGATCTTTGTGAGGAGCCCGAGGCGTGACGCCTTGTGAGCGCTCCATGACTCGCACAGGGTGCAACTCTCCATCGCGGCTTCGATCCCGACGAAGATGGGGAGAAAATCGGTACTTCCACCTTCCGGGGCGGATCCATGACGGGGGCCGGCCTGGCCGAAGCGGGCGAGATCTTGAGCGACGGAGAAGTCGCACGCCATTCCGATCTCTTGCCCACCGCCGATGCGCATGCCGTTGACCCGACAGATCACCGGTTTGTCGCAGTGGAGGATCGCACTGACCATGTCATTGAAGAGACGCATGTACTGTCGGTACTCCTCCGGTCGGCCGGCGTAGTACTCGGCGTATTCGGCGGTGTTTCCACCGGTGCAGAACGCGCGGTTCCCCGATCCCGTGAAGATCACGGCGACCGCGGCGCGGTCGTTCGAGGCCCTCTCCATCCCGTGAATGACTCCCTTGACCATTTCGGTAGTGTAGGAGTTCAACTGGGAGCTGTTGTCGAGGGTCACGCGCACCGCGTGGAGTCCCTCGACGACCGCACCGTTGTGGGCGTGAATCGGTGTTTCTTCGTAGAGAACACCGGCGTGATCGAAGCTCGCGATCGTGTTGTGATTCTTCAGTTGCATCCGTTACTCCGGACAAAGAACGACACGGCGTCCCGCTGCTCCGCGGTGCACCTCATCGAAAGTCTCGTTCATGGTGGAGAGTGGTCTCTGCTCGACGAAGGGCAGGAGTTGGACCTTCTCTTTACGGATGAGATCGAGCGCCGCCGGGTAGAGTTCGGGGACACATCCCCAGTTTCCGAAGACGGTCGCATCGAAGGCCATCAGGTTGGAGAGACGAATGGAGATTTTTTCAGCCGTGTAGCCGACGATGGCGAGGGATGATCGATGCCGGAGGAGCTCGAACGCCAATTCTTGCCCCGCGACATGCCCCGAGGTCTCGAAGATGCGCCAGCGCCACGTGGGAATTCCTGCTTTCTTCGCGAAGGCGGCGACCGCTTTCTTCAGGTCACGGCGGTTGCTGTCCTTCACCGGGAGACAGAGCTCGGCGCCGTGCTTGCTGAGAAGCTCGAGGCGGTCCTCTCGGACATCGATGGCGACCACGTGAGCTCCAAGAGCCGATGCGATCTGAACGCCGAATCCTCCTACGCCGCCGACCCCGACGAAGACCGCGAGATCGCCCGCCGCCAGCCCGCTGCGATGAATCGCTTGATAGGGGGTGGTCACCGCGTCCGCGACGACGGAGAGATCGGCGAGGGTGAGGGAGGGGGGTAAATCATCGACTGGGCAGAGACCGTGGGCGGGAACGCGCAGGTGCGTGCCGTATCCCCCGTGCACATCGCAGCCGGGGAAGACCTGTTCCGGGCAGATCGATGCATGGCCCTCTAGACAAGCCGGGCAGGATCCACAAGGAATCACCGCCGGGACGATCACCGTGCGCCCGAGCCACTCTTCCGCGCCAGGTCCAGCCTCGACGACGGTGCCGCTGACTTCATGACCGAGGACGAGGGGGAGAGGATGCCGCGTGGGGACCTCTTCGAAGTAGAACCCGAGATCGGTGTGGCAAACCCCGCAACCCGCGACCGCAACGATCACTTCGTTGATCTGCGGAACCTCCTCGCGCTCTTCCCACGAGAACGGCTCTCCGACCGATCGGAACATCCAGGAATGCACCTTCATCGACGCCCCTTCGTACACGTGTCGAGCGAGCCCCAGCCTTGTTTCGACCTCGGCCCGCAAACCATGTTCCGAGCTTGAGGAGGGGAGTGCGGAGGGCCAGGAGCGTTCGGGTTTGTTTGGCCGAGGAAGCCCTCGTTGGCTGGGGCCCGGAATGGACCGTGGCACAAGCCACACTTCAGGCTGGCGGAGATCGGATTGCCGGAACCGGAGGTAGGTGCAGGGATTGGGTCAGGCGCTCGACCGGGGCGGGGCGGCTTGGGTAGGGGGGTGTCGAGACCGAGGTCTGCCGGCTTCGAATCGATGACGAAGGACCGAGAACCACGCCGGGTGCGGTGTGAGCAGCAGTGACGCAGTAGCGATTGTCGGAATCGGAGCGAGCGGTCTATCAGGTTTGCGAAGCGTCTGGGAATGAGCTGGCGAAGTGCCTCAGCGCACCTCCAAGACCCCATCGATCGTCTCCCAGGGTGTCCTTGAAAACACTCCATCTCGCCCCGTGCGACGGGTGTACCGAAGGCTGATCGCAGTGCCCGGCTCCGCTTCTGAGAGCCACCGTTCGAGCTGCGCGAGCAGCGATGTGGGACCTCCTCGAGGAGTGGTTAGCACCCCGACTGAGTCGTGCACCCGCGCACATCAGCGGTCGGATCGAGCCCACAGGCCCCGGTCGGAGGAGGGAGTGGAACTGCGGGGGTTGCGAACAGCGCGTTCAGGATCGAAATCGGATCCGCGATGTTGAGTGTACCGCTGTCGTTTGCGTCGCAGGCGTCATCGCAGGTGATCGGGGTCGCGGAACCTCCCGACACCGGGAACAGTGCGGAGAGTAGGAAGATCGCGTCCGCGATGTTCACTTGCCCATCGGAGTTGCAATCGCCGCGATGAAAGGGAGCCTCGACGAACGAGTGGTAGCCCATGTCCACGGTCTCTGTGTCGGAGACGTGGTCGATCCGAGTGACACTGGAGGCGGGGGGGAGATCGTTCGGATCTCCCGCATCGACGCAGGGGCTCGTCGATGGCTGCCCCGTGGCGCCGTCACTCAGATAGTGAGCTCCGAACGGGCCCGCGGTGAAGAGTGGATCGAGGTCTATGTTCCCGACCCCGGAGATCACTCCTTCAACGTTCGAGTAGGTCACCGTAGTGACCAGCGGGTCGAGCTGCGGATTCGAAGTGGCGCTGTTTCCGCGAACGATCGAGTTGCGAACGATCACTGGGGCTTGAACGGGGGTCGTGGGTTCGTGGTAGATCCCACCGCCGTTTCCATCTTGGCTCATGGAGTTCCCGACGATGGTCGCGAAGGTGATCGTTGCGGTGGACGAGCCTTCGACAAAGATCGCGGCTCCGAACCCCTCGGCGTAGGGGCAGAAGCACTGCGGAGGAAACGCGACATTCGCGACGAAGAGCACGTTCGTGATCTCGACATTCGAACTCCCGGCGATCGCGATCGCCCCCCCTCGCGCGCTCGAGTTGTCCTCGAACACACAACCGGACACGGTCGACCCCACGGAATTGAAGATGTAGAGAGCGCCCCCTCGCCACTGGCTCGAGTTCCCGGAGAAGCGGTTCCGGATGAGCGTGACCGCTCCGCCCCTGACTTGAAGGCCCGCCCCTTCCCCGTCGACGATGTCGGCCCAAACCGGGTCGATCTGACTCAGGTTGTTGATGAACTCGTTGCTGTCGAAGATCGCATTTGAGTTCTTGCAGTAGGCGCCAGCGCCGATGTAGTAGGTCAAGTGATCGCGGATGACATTCCCCCGGATCGTCGGCGAAGCGCTGTCACACAAGATGCCTCCGGGGACTTGATCGTCGGGCGGTGAGGCCGGTGGGGCGCCACCGAACCCGTTTTGAATGGTGAACCCTTCGAGCACGCTGCCCGGGCCCTCCCCGGTTTGGAATGCGACGACCGGCCCCGCTCCCGATCCATCGATGATCGTCGTGGTGGGGCCTGCGACCGATCGAACCGTGATCGCCTTTCCGAGAAAGTCGATCAGCTCGAAGTAGGTCCCCGGCGAAACGACCACAGTGTCACCGGGCTGGGCCACGTTGATCGCCAGCTGAATCGTTCCCTGCTGTGCGGGAACGGCGATGTCTGCGGCGAGGAGGCAAGGGGGGGCGACACAGAGAAGGGTCAGCGCGACGATTGTGAATCGTCCCACAAGCGGGAGAGGCGGCGCAAACGAGATAGGCAGTGAGCGCGAAAAGGCCATAGAAGAACTCCATTCGCGGCGGGCGAGAGAGAGTGGCAGTTTTGGGGCAGGTGAGACGATACCGGTGTGCGATGGTTCGAGCAAGGGGCGGAACGAGCGCGCAGAGCGCTGTCATTGGCTCTGGGACTGCGGTCAAGAATTGCCCCTACCCAGCTGCGCCTGCGCCCACTCAATCACTTTTCTCGCATACTGCCGCCATTCAGCTCCAGCTCGCCGTCTTCCCACCCCTCTACGCCCACGAGTGGAACGAACAGCACGTCGGCGAGTGGTTCCTGTCGGAACTGATCCCCATCGCGAGTGACCCTGACCAGCACTTGGGACGACGATTCCAGCCCGATCGGTATGACGAGATGGCCGCCCGGCGCGAGTTGGGAAGAGAGGGCCCGAGGTATCCGAGGCCCTCCGGCGGAGGCTGCGATGGCATCGTAGGGAGCGTACTCAGGCCAGCCGAGTGTTCCGTCCGCGCAACTCACCAAGACGTTCTGGTATCCCAGTCTCGAGAGGCGATCTCGGGCGCTCTCAGCAAGGGATGGGATTCGTTCGACAGAGTAGACCTTTTCCGCGATTTGGCAGAGAACCGCCGCCGCGTATCCGGTGCCCGTTCCGATTTCGAGCACCCGCTCGCCGCCTCTTAAGTTCATCGACTCGATCGTCAGGGCGACGATGTAGGGCTGTGAGATCGTTTGACCACAAGAGATGGGGAGCGCGGAGTCTTCGTAAGCGAACTCTCGGAGTTCGTCGGGGACGAAGAGCTCTCGCGGGACGGCGCGAAATGCGTCGAGTACTCGTCGATCGCGGATGCCTCGGGAGATCAGCTGACGATCCACCATTTGCGCGCGCAAGACGTCGAAGTCCATCGGGGCCTCCAATGCATCGTGTCCCAGAGCACCCGCAAGATTTGAGCCCCGCGACAGGCAGAACGGAGATTTCGCTCAGCCGGTCCGCGTGCTACCGCATGTCGATACACCATTGGGTCAGAATTCCAACTTCACCGTCGGAGCACCAGTCGCAAACTTGGAGTGTCCAAACCCCGACGGAACACTCCCCCGCAAAGTTGCTCGTCACGAGGGTCGTATGAATGTCCGGCGGCGTGGACTGGACTCCCTGAACGATGAGGAACTCCACTGTCCCGGTTGGGCTGATCAGCGTCGCACTGAGATCACCGCCGAACGGATGGGTGATGTCGATCTGAACTGACAAGTTTGAGATCGTGAAAGAGTGCGGAACGAAAATGGTCGATCCGTCACAAGCGGCGTGCCCATTGATGATGCACCCGCTCGAGGCATCGGGGATCGGCAAGGGAGATGGATTGCACTCAAAGTGTGCGCCGGGAGCCGTGCAAGGGCGAACGAGATTGAAACTGGTGGTCCCGCTGCACACCTCGATTCCGTCGGTCCAGATGTAACTGGTCGTCCCGGCCAGGCTGTCTCCGATGATTGTCGCGGTCGCGGTATCGACGGTGGTTGTGCCGGTGCTATCCGAGAAGTTCCCTGACCATGCGAGGGCATCCCCGTCGATGGTGCCGGTGAACGAGTTCCCCTGCGCGTCGGTCACCGTGAGATCGCACCCGACCTGAAGGACGAAGATCGTGACGAGGCGAGTCCCGTTGTGGTCGGGACAGTTTCCAGAGTCGATCGTCATGACCTCGCCTTCCCAAACACCCGAAGCATCCACGCAGGGTGGCGCAACCGCGGCGACGCTGCCACGTCCGCCACTCCTGTTGCAGCCGATGGCTGACCCGATGAAGACGGCGCACAGAAGGGTGAGCTGTAGGCTGATTCGGCCCATCTTTTTCGCTCCTTTCGCCGGTCGTGCCAAGTTCGTGCATGGAAGCACGGTGATGATTACCGTGGCTTCAGTGGCAAGGGCGTGGCCAGAGTCGAGGCCGTCTCGCAAGTGGTTCGGTTTGAACGGCTTGAAGGGTTTGGGAAAGATCGGGGGAGAGGAGGGGTGATGCGGGGGGGGAGCAATTCCCGGAGACCCTCCCGGCTCCCGTCCCGCTGAACGCATACCGCATCTCAAAACGATGCGGCCGGAGGCGACTCACCTCCGGCCGCGCGCGTCGCACTCGGGACAGGAACACGACGCGTTCAGCTGGGGCCCTTCTCGCGGGCAGAGTGCCCAGGGTTGCACTCACTTCCCAATGCCGGAACCAGCCCAGGACTCCGCCAAAATCCTCAAGATTATCGCCAAGTTGCCCGCAGTCGCAGCCGGTCGATTCTCGAGGCAGCCTCTAGGCCTGGAATCAGCGGATGATCACGGCTACGGCTTGCCGATTCGCCGCAAGA
>CALEHF010000049.1 GCA_937876125.1 uncultured bacterium | reverse complement strand
GAGTCGCGCCGCCGAGCGTTTCGATCGTGACTTCCACCGGAACGAGGTTCGGAATATCGAGGAGGAGGCCGATCGAGACGGTCCCTGCGGTTTCATCCACGATCGTGGCGGCGGAGGTGAACGAGATCGTCGGCGCCGCATCGTCATCGATGATCGTCAGAGTGTGCGATGCGGGGGGCGAGCTGATCGCGTTCGTCGGAGGGCCGAAGGAGATCGTGAGGGTCTCGGCCGCCTCGAACTCGCCGTCATCGAGAAGGGCGATCGGCAAGTTGATGGCTGAGCTTCCCGCAGGAATCAGCAGAGTCGACGGAGGGGAGACGAAGTCGCTCCCTGACGTTGCGGATCCGGAGAAAGTCAGGGGAACGATGACTTCACGACCGGAGGGTGCGGAGAGCGTGACCGCGATGGACAGAGTTCCTTGACCTTCGTTGTGAATGGAGCTCGAGGCGGTGAACTGCACGCTCGGGAGCGGGTCGTCGTCGATGATCGTGACCGTGACGGTCGACTGAGCGGAGAGCACTGCTCCGCTCGGAGCGCCAAGAGTGACAGTCAGGCTCTCGTCCGTTTCGTCGAGCAGGTCATCGGTCAATGTGAAGGGCACCACTGCTGTGAGGGTGCCGGGGGCGAACACGATCGGGGAGGCGCCCAGCGAGAGATCGCCGGGGACCGATGCGGCTCCTGTCACGCTGAACGGCACGACGACGGTTTCGAAGGTGGCGCCCGAGAGGGAAAGCGAGAGAGTTCCGCTTCCTCCAGATTCGGCCACGGTAAGCGCTCCGGACACGAATCCGACTACCGGGATCGCGTCATCGTCCGTGATCGTCAAGGTGTGGGTGAGTATCGCGCCGAGCGTGGCAGAAAAGGGTGAACCCAGAGTGAGCAAAAGAGTCTCTGCGTCCTCGTGGATCGGGTCGTCAACGATCGGCACAAGAATGCTGGCCGAGCTGGCGCCAGCGGGGATCAGAGCGGGAGAAGCAGAAACGGTGACGTCGGGGCCGATCTGCGCGGTGCCGCTCACGGTGAAGGGAATCTCGACCAAGTGCGAGCTGATCTCCGAGAGTGAAATCTCGATGATAGCCACGCTGCCACCCTCGGAGATCACCGAATTCGAAACGGTGAACTCTACGGAAGGCGGATCATCATTGTCGATGAGAACGACGTTTGTGCTCGCCTGAGCGCCGATGATTGCCAGGGTGGGATCGATGAGAGTGATCGTGATCGACTCGTCGATCTCGTCGAACGCATCATCGAGCGCTGTCATCGTGAACGACGCGGACGAGCTCCCCGCGGGAATCGTCAGGGTTGTGCCTGGGATGGTGAAGTCGGCCCCGGGCGTCGCGGTCCCCGACAGGGACAACCCGACCGTGATGGCAGTCAACGGTGCGGGTGCAATGGTCAGATCCAGGACATAGGGGAGCGCGCCCTCCGAAATCGTATGTTGGGCGACGGAAAAGGAGATCGCCGGCGGCGCGTCGTCGTCTGCAATGAACACCGAACCCGAGTCGGCGGGGCCGAGTATCGCTCCCGTCGGGGAGACGAGCACGAAGATCAACTCCTCTTCGCTCTCGAACACGGAGTCGTCGAGGATGGTGATGGTCAACGTGTACGAGAGCGTTCCAGCGAAGATGGTGATCGGATTCGGCGGGAGCGAGTAATCGCTCCCCGGAATGGCGCTTCCGAGCGGGGCGATGGCGACGATCACGTCCTCGTCGGAGAGTCCCGAGAGCATGATCTCGATGGTGACCGACTCTGTTCCTTCCACGACATTCCAGGGTCCGCCGAAGAAGGAGATTTCCGGCATGACCTCGTCGTCGAGGAGAGTCGCCACGTGCGTGGTGATCCCAGGGCCGGCATAAGCCGGGAGCACGAGATCGATGGCGAGCAGCTCATTTCCCTCGTACACGTCGTCCCCGAGAAGCGGCACCAGGATCGTCCCAGTGGTTTCCCCCGCCGGGATGGTGATCGAGCCGCCGACGGAGACGTAGTCCTCACCGGCGGTGGCATCTCCAGAGATGAAGTAGGGGAGTTCCAGGGGGAACGACAGTGGCGTGGAGAGCGTGACACCGGCCTGGATGCTCGCAGCACCTTCCACGATCTGTTCGGAGGCGATGTCGAATCCCACGGTCGTGAGGAACTGCGGGCACGTGGTCAACGGACCGATGCAGTTGAGCGGATCGGGAGACGGATCAAGCCCGCAGTTCGGGAACGGAGCGCTCGGGAGGGTGGATCCCTCGAAGATGAACTGCAGAAGAAAAATGGGGTCCCCGATGTCGAGGTTCCCGCTGTCGTTCGTGTCGAGCGAGTCGAGGCACGCGCTCGGCTCGGTGCCGGCCACCAAGAGGTGATTCAGGATCCGGATGACGTCGACAAAGTTCACGACACCGTCGGCGTTCGCGTCGCCGCGGACAAAGGTCCACTCGGCGCGCGCCGTTGAGGTCGAAATGAGTAACGCGGCGATCGCTGCAAGGAGCGGGATCCAAGGTCGTCGCATCGTGATAGCTCCGGTTCTGACCCGAGTAGCGAAACGTCACCGGCCCCACCCCGCCGAGAGGGGTGGGTTCAGTCGTGCCGTTCGGATCCGAGGGGCGGCCTCGGATCCGGTGTCAGCTCAATAATTGGGCTAACAAAAAGAGCCTGTGTCTAAAATGGGTACGGGATGGAAACAGCCCCGATTGTAGCACTGAGATTGAGTCTGTTTACCCTCGGGCATGACAAACCGTGAGCTGTAAGTCTTGAGTTTGTAAGGGTTGGCGGGCCAGACGGAACCTGGAGAGCCCATCTGCAACGCTAAGTCATGGCTTCGGCTCGTCTACCGCACGTTAGCCCCCTTGAAGGTTCGTTGCATGCAGGGGTTGAATGGGCAATCAGTCGCGAAAGTTCGAATGCAAGAGAGTTCACGAGTCTGGAAGATCGAGCTCGAACTGGGGAGCGGGGCGCCTCAAAAAATTGCGCGGAGGGAGATCGCCGAGGCCGGCATGGGGCGGCGCGGGTCGCTGTGGAGGCTGAATCGAGGGGGAAATGGAGGCGAGGGCGAGGTCGGTTTCGGCGGCGCTCGGGACGCTCGGGACGCTCGAATCAGTCGTCGCTGCGCGGCGCGCGGCGTCCCTCTTTCTTCTGGGAGTGCTGCTTCTTCTGGTCGAGGCGCTTCCGTTTGGAGGCGCGGGTGGGCCGAGTGGGGCGACGGACCCGTCGAGGGGCGAGGGCGCTGCGCAGGGTCGTCGCGAGGATTTCGAGACAGCGATCGCGGTTGCGGCGGGCACTTCGCTCGTCGCTGCTGCGGATGCGGAGGATCCCCGTCGCGGTGAGGCGCGATTCCCACTCGGTGCGCAAAAGCTCGATTTCGTGCTCGCGAAGAGCCGGAGACACGAGGGGGCGCCAGGTCAGCGTGACCCGCGTCGCGCTGCGGTTGGCGTGCTGGCCGCCGGGGCCGCCAGAGGTGTCCTGACGAAATCCGAGCTCACGCCAAGGGATGACGCGACCGCGCCGCCAGGTGAACCCGGCGGTGTCATCGTTGCCGGGGGTGGGAGTGGTCGGCTCGGGCATGGTCTCGCTCCGCTGGCGGTTCTCGAACAAAGTCTCTTCGGCTACGCGAAATGTACCCGATAGACGCAAATCGCGGGCGAACGGTGTTTGAGGGAAAGCGCGGTTGTCGCGGGGAGGGGGGCGGGGCAGGATGCGCCCCATGAAGAAAGTTCACCTTCCTCCGATGATCGCGTGTTGGCTGTTCGCCCTCTGGGGCGTGCTCGGCGCTCAAGATCCGGGGCATCTCAATGTCTACGAAGCGACGCTCGAGTGCGGGGGCGAACCGATGTTGGTGGTCGTTTCCCCGCTGGGGATGATCGCCGTTGTCGATCGGGGTGAGGGGGTGTCCTTCTACTCATCCGATTTGGTTCCAATCGGAACCTTGCCCCCTCGCCCACGACTGCGCTCGAGTCAGCGGACGTTCCCAGTGACTGGCGAGCCGATCTCTCTTTCCCGGCTCGACGAACTCCGCATGGAAACCAGTTCCGAAGATCAGAGCTGGCACGTGATCACGTTCCCGGATGAACATCAGGTGGAGGTCAGCGGAGATGGGATCGATCCCTTCCGCATCGGCGCGTTCGGCGCCCGCACCGGCCTCTTCAGCCGCCCCCAAGGGGTCGACATTCATGGCGATCAGCTCTTCGTCGCGGACACCTCGAACCATCGGATTCAGGTCTTCACAAAAAGTGGCGTGCCGCTCTATCGCTTCGGGATGCATCAGCTGGAGCCTCGCCAAGGGGAGGGGCGACTGCACTACCCGGTCTCTGTGACGGTCGCTCGCGACGGGGGACGGGCGTTCGTCGCCGAACCGATCGAGGGTCGCGTGCAAGTTTTTCGGGCCCGACTCCCCTCGGACCCGCCGTTGACGCCGGCAGCGACGTGGGAGCGGGCCGATCTCCCCGCCCACTTCGGTGAGCACTGGGCAGTGAACGAGGAGTGGCTTCTGATCTCTGAGCCCGACGCGGAGCGGATCTCGCTGTACAAGATCAGAGAAGGTAGAGAGCCGGTCCGCGTATCTGAGCTCGGTGGCATCCCCGGGGATCGACTCGGCCAGTTTCGAAATCCTGGCGCGATCGACGTGCTCCCGGCGGGCGAGTTACGCCACCCTCGATTCGTGGTCCACGATCGCGGCAATCAGCGCTGGCAGGTCGTCGAGGTTCTTGAGCAGGACGGCACGTTGAAGTTTGACCGACGGATCCTTCGTGTGGTTTCCTCGGTGGCCCTGCCTAAGGTTTTCTTCACTGAGGAGTGGATTGTTCCGGCCACGGCGACAACGCTCTCCACGGATCGGGAAGGGTTCGTCTTCGTCGCGAACTTGCTCCAACGGGTGGAGAGAAGATCACTGCATGGTGGGGTGAACGAGAGCTGGAATTTGACTTCGCCCGCAAGTCTCTTGTGCGCGGGTCAAGTCTCTGTTTTCTGTGTCGTCGATGGTCAACGGCGCCGCTCTCCCCGCCAGCAGTTCATTCACATCCCCGAAGAGGGCCCCTCGCTCGTGTCTCCTCCCATCTCACTCCTTGGCATTGATCCCGCGGGGATCGCGCAAACTCCCCTCGGATATGTCGTTGTCGATCGAAGCGCGCACCGATTGGTGATGCTCGATCCCTCTGGCGAGTTTCTGCACTTCATCGGCTCCCCCGGCACCGGCGCTGGGCAGTTCCATCACCCCCGCGCCGTCTCCGTCGATCAGAAGAACCGCATCTGGGTCCTCGATCACGGGAACCATCGCGGGCAAGTGCTCGACCCCGAGGGCAATTTCCTCTGGGCGTTCGGCTCGAAGGCTTATGTGAAACCGATCCTCGACGCTCAAGCGGCCGCACGGGACCCAGAGGCGGGCAAGGCATCGAGTCCCGTGGCGCCCCGACGAGGAGAAGAAGAGTGATCCGAGCCCTTGCCCTCATCGCGCTCTTCTTCGTCGGCTGCGCCGGTTCCCCGCGAATCGACGCCATCGCCGCTCGCGCGCGTCTCGTCGCGTTCCCACACATCATCGAGAGCAATGACGGGATGTGGCTCGTCGGCATCGACCTCTCCGGAGACGGCGATGCGCACACGCCTCCTTTCGACACTCCCTACGCTCTTTCCTTCGCGATCGAACCCGCCGACGGTGATCGTTCGAACTTGGCTGACGTCACCATCGTCGTCGACTGCACCATGCCCCAGCACGGCCACGGCATGAACGTCGTCCCCAGTGTCCGGCGCTCCGGACCGGGGCGGTTCACCGCGCGCGGATTCGAACTCTTCATGGAAGGGGAGTGGCTCCTCACCATCGATATCACCAAGGGGATCTACACGGAACGAGCACAGTGGTGGATCGAACCACAGTAGCCCTGTTCGTGATGCTGGCGTTCGCTTCGGTGGGTTGCGAGGCGACCCCGCGGCCCCCCGACGTCCATCCGAATCGCGTTCCAGCGAGCGCGCCCGCGGAGGAGAATCCTGCCGAACGGCCCGAGCTCCCAGCCCCAGACTTCACACCCGCAGAGCTGCGCCGCATCGCACGCCTCTCCCCGCTCGGCCCACCCCCCGCCGACCCGACCAACCGCGTCGCCGATGACCCCCGCGCCCGCGCCCTCGGGAAAGAGCTCTTCTTCGACGCGCGCCTCTCCGGCTCGGGGACCGTCTCCTGTGCGAGCTGCCACGACCCGATCCGCGACTTCACCGACGGCCGCGCTCTCCCGAGCACCCTCGGCGAAGGGACACGCAACACCCCCGCTCTTTGGAACCTCGCGTGGGAGAAGAGCTTCTTCTGGGATGGGCGCGCGAGCACGCTTTGGGGGCAGGCGTGGGTTCCGATCGAGCACCCTCGCGAGATGGCGGGAGACCGCCTTCAGGTCCTCCATCGGATCGCCGGTGACCGGGCCCTCTGCAGTGAGTTCGAAGCACTGTTCGGCGTGTGGCCTTCCCTCGATCGGTTCCCCGCGCGGGCGACCGTTGCCCCCGCGAGCGACCTACGCGAGCCGCTGCCCGCCGCGATCGGGACCGCCGCCGAATTCACGCCCGAGTGGAATGCGCTCTCGAGCGACGATCGCGATCTGATCGATGCACTCGCGACCCAGGTCGGAAAGGTCCTCGCCGCGTACCAGCGTACGCTGGTCAGCGGCGAAACCTCATTCGATCGCGCCGCGCCGCTTCTTGCGACGGGGGACACGGCCGCGGACTACCCCGAAGCCGCCCGCCGCGGCCTCAAGCTTTTCATCGGAAAGGCGCGCTGCCATCTCTGTCACAGCGGCCCGACGTTTTCCGATCACGCGTTCCACGCGACCGGTGTCGCCCCTCGACCGGGGCTTCCCGAGGATCAGGGTCGCTTCGGGGCAAGGGCTCGGATCGAAGCCGATCCGTTCGGCGCGAACGGACCACATAGCGACGCGCCCGAGGGTGACGCCGCATTCCGCGCGGGCGCGGGTGTGATCACGGGCAGCGACTTCGGTGCATTTCGCACTCCTGGGCTTCGAAACGTCGCACGCACCGCTCCCTACATGCATGCGGGTCAGTTCGCGACTCTCGAGGAAGTGCTCCGCTTCTATTCCGATCGAGTGGGCTCGATCCCCGCCGATCCCGCGCACCCCGAGCCTCTGAATGAGCCACTTCGGCTCACAAGGGCCGAAATCGCCGATCTGATCGCGTTCCTCGAGTCCCTTTCCGATGAAATCACCCCCACTTTCCCACGAACCGACCCATCCGAACGTAGGTGAGGCTGTTGGTGCGCTTGATTCACCGAATGAGGCGACCTAGACTTGAAGGCGCGAGTCCTCCCGCCGAGGGCTCCCGGGCTATCTTTCACCCTATTGCAGACTACCGAGGCCATCCCTCCGCCGGAGATGGCTTCACTGATCGGATGGAGGAGCAGATGCGTGTCCCGCGCCGCCTCTCGCTCGCCGTACGCTCGTTGCTCGTCCTCGCTGTGTTCGCCACCGGTCTTTGGATGGGGCTGGCGACCGCACGCGCCCACCAAGAAGATCCGAAGACCGCCTACCGCGCTCAGCCGTACACCGGCCCCGGGTATCAAAGTGGTTTGGCGCAATCCTCGACCTTCGTCGGAGGGGGAATGCAACTGCTCGGTCCCAGCTTCGATGCGGTCGGGGTGACTCTGCTCTCTTGGGTCACGCTTCCCGAACTCGGCGCCGGCATCACCAGTGGCAACGATTGCTGGGGGTACACCTCTCCGAGCGGTCGCGAGTACGCGCTGATCGGGACCTCGGCGGGAACGAGCGTCGTCGAAATCACGAACCCCGGTTTGCCGGTCGTGCTTCCGATGATCCCGGGACCGACCAGCCTCTGGCGTGACGTGAAGGTCTACTCAACCTTCGCCTACTCCGTCTCCGAAGGGGGTGGCGGCATTCAAGTGATCGATCTCTCGAATGTCGACAACGGCCAGGTGACTCTCGCGAACACGATCGTCGGTCCCGCGGGGAGTACCGAGGCGACCCACAACGTGTTCATCGACGAAGTCTCCGGCTTCCTCTACCGGCTCGGCGGTGCGTCGAACGGTCTCCGGATCTACTCTCTCGCGAATCCGGCCGCGCCGACGTTCGTCGGGAGTTGGTCTGATCGCTACATTCACGACGTTCAAGTGGTGACCTACACGACGGGGCCGTACGCGGGGCTGCAAGTCGCGTTTGCGTGCAGCGGCTTGAACGGCGGGTCGGTCGACACCGGTCTCGACATCCTCGACGTGACCAACAAGAGCAACATTACGACGTTCAGTCAGACGATCTACCCCGGCGGAGCGTACTCGCACCAAGCGTGGCTCTCTCCCGATCGGCAGTACCTCTATCTCGACGACGAGCTCGACGAGGGAAATCTCGGCGTACCGACGAAGACGTTCGTGTTCGACGTCTCCGATCTCGCAGTCCCGGTTTTGACCGGAGACTTCACCAACGGGAACCCGTCGATCGGCCACAACCTCTACACTTTGGGCGATCTCATCTTCCAGGCGAACTATCGGAGTGGCATGCGCATCTTCGATGCGTCGAACCCGCTGAGCGTGTCCGAGATCGGCTATTTCGATACCTACCCCAATGACGACAACACCCAGTTCAACGGCCTGTGGAGCGTGTATCCGTACTTCCCGAGCGGCACCGTGATCGGGAGCGATCTCGAACGAGGCTTGTTCGTGTGGCAGATCGGGGACCCCCCGCTCAGCTTTAGCTATCCGAGTGGCAAGCCGACGCAACTCGACCCTCTGGGCGGAACGATGATCGATGTCGACATCGTCGCCGCGTCGGGGCAGGCGCTCGACAGTCAGTCCCCGACTCTTTGGGTCGATACCGGGACCGGCTTCACGGCGATCCCGATGACCGCGATCACCGCGACCCTCTACGAGGGGGTCTTCCCCGCCGCGGATTGCGGTTCGGATGTGGACTGGTACGTGAGTGCGAGCTCGCTGGCGGGGACAGTGCTTGCGGATCCGCTGTCGGCACCGGGAACGTTCACGTCGACCCCGGCGCGCCTCGGCGAGACGTTGGTCTCCTCTGATACGGTCGAGATCGATCTCGGCTGGACCGCCGGCGACCCGAGCGACACCGCGACAACGGGGCTGTGGGTGCGGGGGAATCCTCTCGGGACCGCGGCGCAACCGGAAGACGATCATACCCCCGGCGTCGGAACCGACTGCTGGTACACCGGTGCGGGGACGCCGGGCGGCGCACTGGGCGAGGATGACCTCGATGGTGGGGTGGCAACTCTGTTCACCCCGACGTTCGATCTCTCCGCGGGAACGCTCCCGGTCATCAGCTATTGGCGTTGGTTCTCGAACAGCGCCGGTGCGGCCGCGTTCGAGGACGTTCTCGAGGTGTCGATCTCGAACAACGGTGGCCAAGCCTGGGTTCTCGTCGAGACCGTCGGTCCGGCAGGGCTCGAGGTGAACGGCGGGTGGTTCCAGCACAGCTTCGCGCCCCTCGATTTCGTGCCGCTGACCGCAAACATGCAGCTGCGCTTCGTCGCCGGAGACCTGGGCGCAGGCTCGATCGTCGAGGCGGCCATCGATGACCTCGAGGTCATCGAGATCGTCTGCAATGACTGCAACGGGAACGGCATCGACGACGCTGCCGACATCGCATCGGGCCTGAGCGTCGATGCCAACTTCGACGATGTGCCGGACGAGTGCCAAAGCTTGGGGTGCCCGACGCCGTTCATACGCGGAGATACAAACGCCGATGGGGTCATCGATCTCTCCGACGTGATCTCGACCCTCGTCTATCTGTTCGGGGGCGGGGCGCCGCCGGTTCCCCTCGAGAGCGCGGACATCAATGCGGGGGGGACGATTAACATCGCCGATGCGATCGGCCTGCTCTCCTGGCTCTTTACGAGCGGGCCGCCCCCCGCCGCGCCG
>CALEHF010000048.1 GCA_937876125.1 uncultured bacterium | reverse complement strand
ATCTGATCCAGGAGCATGTGAGCCTGATTCAAGACATCGGCCTCATGCCAGTGGTGATCGACGTCGATGCCTTTGCGCTCGGCAACGCCTTCGAGCTTCGCAACCTCAACAGCCCCCGCCTCGAGGATGAGAACAAGATCACCGCACTGGTCGATCTAGGCGCCTCGAAGACGAACATCAACATTCTCAAGGGGAACATGTCGTGCTTCTCCCGTGAGGTGTACGTCGGCGGAAACCAGATGACCGAGGCGATCGCATGCGACATCCACATGGACGAGAGCGAAGCCGAGGAACTGAAGCGCAACCCGCAAGGGCGCGAGGGCGAGGTCCAAGGGGCAATGACCCCCGTGCTCGACGATCTCGCCAACGAGATTCACCTCTCGTTTGATTACTTCGAGAACCAATTCGATCAGCAAGTTGGTGATATCTACGTCTCGGGTGGAAGCGCCCAAGCCCAAGGAATCACCGAAGCATTTGAGAGAGTGTTTGAGCGCGAGATCCACTTCTGGGATCCCCTCGAGAACATCGAGATCCTTGCGGATCGGGTGGATGTCGAGGCGGTTCGTGCGCACGCAAACCAGCTGCCGATCGCCGTGGGGCTCGGCGCCCGCATTCACGACTGTAGTTGAGCGAGAACCGACGAGCGTTAAGGAAAGGTCAACCCGACCGTGATTAAGATCAACCTGCTGCCTCCTGAACTCCAGAGAGCCGCGAGCCTGCCGAAACTGGTGTTCTACACCCTCTCGGCGAGCGTGGTGTCAGTGATGCTGGTCGGCATCGCTGGTGTTTGGATTTGGATCGACACCGGCAACATGAAAAACAATCTCGAGAACCGTCGTGCGGAGGTCGCGAGCATCGAAGCTCAGGCGAGTCAGCTCGACCGGATCAACGAGGACATCGCGTACTACAAGGAGCGGGAGAAGGCGATCATCCAGATCAAGACTCGCCGGATCCTGTGGGGACCGAAGCTCGACCAGCTCGTCGCGCTGACTCCGGATGACATCTGGATCACGCGGTTCGAAATGGACACGCTCGACCCGGGTGAGTACCGGTGGGAAGCGGGCAAGCGCCAGAACGGCGGCCAGCTCAATCTCACTTGTTACTCCGAAGGGACCGACCCGAGTAGCTTCACTCGTTTTCGCTCTAGCCTCTCGGAGGACAAGCGCCTGTTCGCGGGAATGATTGATATCAGTGCACTCCCCGATCACTTCTTCGGCGACTTCCTCGGGTTCTCCCCTCACGCATGGAGCTTGGTGGAGGGCAAAGATGGCGGAGAGGATCGTCTTCAATCGACGATCCAAATCGACCTGAAGCCGCTGTACGAGTCGCCGAAAGACCCGGCTGCTGGCGCGAAAGGGAAGGGATAAGCCATGAAGCTCACCGAGAAGCAACAGCTCATCGCGATCCTCGCCGCTGCAGGAGTCCTCGTGCTCGGAGAATTCGCCTTCGCCTGGTCGAACATTTCCAGTCGCGGAGAGATGGCTACCGAACTCGAGGCTCTCGAAGGACGGGATCAAACAGCTCAAGCGAAGCTCGCGCAGATTCCGCACCTCCAACGCCGAGCGCGCGAACTCTCCGACATTGTCGATCAGTACACCGAAATCCTCCCGCGGGAGGACGAAGTGAGCCCGGACGCGTTCCTCGACGACATTTCGAGCCTGTGCCGTGAAGTCGGACTCGACATCACCAGCGCGCAACCGATCGAAGTGAAAGTTGAGTCGAAGAAGACCACGCGACGTCGGGCTCCTCCCGGAGCGAAAGCGGTGGTCGCGAATGCTCCGAAGACCTTCGTGCAGCACAAGTATCGATTCGAGATGGAAGGCGGCTTCTCTGCTCTCCACCGATTCGTGAACGGCGTGGAGAACCACACTCGCTTTCTCCAGATCGATCACCTCTCGATCGAGAACATTAAGGGCAAGGGTGCTGGGAAACAGGACGAGATCGAGACCGCCCAGAATCCCCGCAAGGCATTGATCGTGGAAGTCTCGACTTACACGTACTCAGCCTTGCCGCAGGGTGAGGAGGCGAAGCAGTGAAGAATCGAAGCATCGGCCTGGCCGTACTCCTCGGAGTGATTTTGTTGGTTCCGGTACCGGCGAGCGCTCAGGAATCAGAACCGACGACGGTCGAGGAGGTCGCCACCGAAGTCGCCACCGAAGTCGCTCCTGATCTCGGTCCTGCAGCAGTCGAGCGTCGCGTCTCGGAGCTCAGGCGGCACGTCAAAGAGGATATCGCGCGATCGAACTGGGATCGTGCGCGTCGAAACCTGAGTGAGCTGGTCTCGCTGAGGAAGTACAGCGCGGACTTCCAGGTGACCCTAGGGCTCGTCTACCGCCAGCTCGGAAACCTCCCGGAGGCGCGTCGCAAATACCGCGACTTCGTCGAGGCGAACGGGAATCCGGCCCTCGCGGCGCTCTTGCTCGCGGAGTCGTTTGCCCAGGACGGTCAGCGCGACAAGGCGTTCGAGCACCTCGAGAAAGCCGCGGAAGAGGGCATGAACGTCATGCGCGCCGCGAGCCAGTTTCCGGCTCTCAAACCGTACACCGCGGATACCCAGTTCATTCGCCTCGCCTTGCGTCTCGAGCACTACGAGCTGCAGAGTGCCTCGAGGATCCGCGATCCGTTCACACCGAACTCGGCGAGCACTGAGCTCACTTCAGATGTTTTTAACCCAACCAGGTGGGCGCGCCCCCAACAGGAGGTGATCCTCGCCCAAGCGAGGGACGACCTGAAGCGGATCGA
>CALEHF010000047.1 GCA_937876125.1 uncultured bacterium | reverse complement strand
CGCGGTCGCGGAAAAGTCGAGCCCGATCGCAGGGACCTCGCGCTCAGCAAACGCGGCGAGCGCACCTCCGGCGCCGCAACCGACGTCGAGCACAGTTGCGCTTCGGCCAGGATCGGCGAGCGCCGCGATCCAGCGGTAAAACTTCGGCGCGTCCCCGAACCCACTTCCCTCGTACAGCGCATCGTATCGAGTGGCCAGCGAGGGCGGGTGAACGGGTTCAGATGAGTCACTCACGGCGAGGACCCCCTCGTGAGACTTCGATACACCTCGAGAGTGCTCGCAGCTGCGCATTTCGCATCGAAGTGTCGGAGCGCGAACTCTCGCGCGCCTCCCGCGAGCTTTCTGCGGCGCGGCTCGTCGGAGCGAAGCGATCGGATCGCGTCCGCGATCGCCGCGGGAGTGTCCTTCTCGAGCAAGATTCCGCTCTCGTCGTGCGCCATCAAGTGGGGGAGGAGTCCACGACGAGTGGTGATCACCGGCACACCCGAGAGTTGCGCTTCTCGCATGGCGCGACAGGTGCCATCGGAGCCGGGGACGAGGAAGATCAGCGCATCGAACGCGGGGAGCACGGTCGGATACGTCGCCGGATCGATGTAGCCGGGGAAGTGAATGCGCTCTCCGACCCCCGAGCGCGCGGCGGGATCGTGGGCGACGATCTGTTGATTCGTGCCGCGGCCGAGAATCACCAGGTGGAGACTCAGGTCCTCGCGCGCCGCCTGGGCGAATCCCTCGATCAGTTCGGGAAACCGGCGGTGAAGCTGCATTCGGGCGACCACGCCGATGACCAAGTCGGTCGGGGAGATTCCCCACCCTGCGCGCGTCTCAGGGTTTTGGATGGCGTGGAACCGGTCGAGATCGAGAACCGGAGCCACGACCGAAACGCGATCTCGAAGCGCGGGCAGCACGCGGCTGAGCTCGTCGGCCGCGCCAGTGGTCGGGGCGAGGAGAGCGGCGGTTCGGTCGAGGGAAATGCGAGAGCGTCGGCCGCGGGGCACAGCAAAGTCGTACAGGCTTCGCACCACGGGTGTCCCGGTCGCCTGGGTCGCCGTCGTCGCGATGTGGTGATCGTTCGGAAGATGAGTGTGCACGACGTCGAAGTGTTGGCGGCCGAGCAGTCTCTTGAGAGTCACGACATCGCGAATCCAGGCGAGCGGGTGGCCGTGTTTGCTGAGGCGCAGCCCTTCGAAGAGCGGCAGTCCACGCTCGCGCGCCAGCTCCATCACTCCGCGGTCCCCTGCCGGCGTGCGCCCCGCTGCGAAGGTGACGTCCACACCGATCTCCTTGAGTGCGCTCGCGAGCACCAGAGCGGGGTCGGCGGGCCCCGTGAACTTGTAGTTCGAGAAGAGGTGCAGGACCTTCATGCCCCCTCCGCGTCCGTGGCGGTCTGACTCGAACTCTCTTCTGCGGTGCAGGGTTCCGCTGACGGCGCCGGTTCGCGCCGCGGAGGCGTCCACTCTGGGCCGCGATGGTGGCGCGGCTCTCGGTCGGGATCGAGCCCGCGACGTCTGAGGGTCTTCCGCTCCCACAGCTTCGCGTACTTGAGGAAGACGTAGAGCGCTCCGAGTCCCGCGACGACGAACCCGGCGAACCCGTCGCGGTAGCCGCGTTTCACCAGATACATCCGAATGAAGCGACCGGGCGGGCGGGCGAGCATTCCGAGGAGGGGGTGCCGATCGCCGCGGCGGTCCTTTTCTCGTGCGGCGATGTCGGTGAAGAAGTCGATCGTTCGCAAGTGGTGCGTCATGTCGCGGTAAGTGTAGTGGAGAAGATCTGCGTCGAGCGCGGGGGTCTCTCCCTCCGCGTACACATGGTCGTGGGGATTGGTCCCCCCCCAGCGCGCGCGCCGCCGATCGAACAGCCGCACTTTGCGATCGGGGTACCAACCGCCGTGCAGGATCCAACGACCGAGGTACCAGGTGCGTCGGCGACAGGAGAACCCAGCCGCCGTCGGCTCCGCGTCCAGCACCCGTTCGACCTCGGCGCGCAGCTCGGGGGTCGCGCGCTCGTCTGCGTCGAGGGAGAGGATCCAATCGGTGGGGGCGAGGTCGACCGCGCGGTTCTTCTGCTCGAGGTGACCGGGCCAGTCGGTGACGACCACGCGGTCCGTGAATTCTTTCGCGATCTCGACGGTTCGATCGGTGGACCCTGAATCCACCACGACGATGTGGGTGCACCACTCGACCGACTTCAAGCAGTCGCGGAGGTTCTGTTCTTCGTTGAAGGCGATGATCGTTGCGGTGATCGGGATCATGCGACCCCCCCCGATTCGTTCGCCGAGAACATTTGGAGCCGCCACCCCACCGGGACCGAAGATCCAATTTCGCGGCGCAGGTCGGCGAAGCGTGCGACCGACTCTGCTTCAGCCGATCCGAACGTGTGGTGAAGAGTCTCGGTGAGATACTCAAGCGCAGCTCCTCTTCGGATCACCTCGGGGTGAGCCTCGGCGAAGTCGCGGGCGATTTCGGGACGACGCGTGGTCCCGGCGCGTGCGGCTTCAACGACGACATCGATCGCCTCCCGGGCCACTCCTTTTCTGCCCGCCCACAGCGCGAACACGAACGGGAGACCGGTCACTGCATGCCACCGCTCGCTCAGGTCGGCGCGCGGCACTGAACTGTGCTGGTCGGCCAGCGCGCGGTCGCCGATACAGAGGAGCGCATCGACCTTTGAGCGATCGAGCGAAGCGGCGGTCGCATCTTCGGGAGCGATGACGATATCGGGGATCCGTCCGCACTCGAGGTGAAAGAGAACTCGGAGAAGCTCAACGGAGGAGCGACTCGCCGCGTCGACCGCGACCGTCGAAATCTCGGACCATGACTTCAAAGAGAAGAGCAGGATCGAATCGACTGCCCCGGCGCACGCGATCGCGAGGCCGGGGACCGCGCGGTAGTCAGAGGAGGCCACGAGCTCTACGTGAGGGACGAGCGCGAGGTCGAGGTCGCCCCGGTGGAGCGCGTCGGCGAGCGCCGAAGGGGGACCCCACGTGACGGTGGCGCACTCGGGGGGGGACGGACCGCAAGTGCGCCGTGAGGGGGAGTGCGTTGAGGCTGGCGAT
>CALEHF010000046.1 GCA_937876125.1 uncultured bacterium | reverse complement strand
TGGCGTTTCGCGCGATCGTCGCTAGCTCCCCGGCGAGGGGAATCGACGACGGAGTGGGATTCTCGCTCACCGGAGGCCTCCCTCGTCGGTTCCTTTGCCGAGATCGAGCTGCACCGCCTGGAGCACCTTGAGGGTGGCGGCGTTCCGTATGAACGCGACCAGGCTCACTTGCCGGGGGTCGATCTTGACCGACAGGCGCGAGGCGGCGCCGCCGCCGTTCTGTTCGTACGCGTCGAGGAATGCGACGTTCGCAGCGGTGATTTCGGCCAGTGTGCGCGTGAAGGAGATCGTCTGCTCCCCCTCAACGTTCTCGAGTCGCACGCCATCGATCGAATCGAGAACCGATCCGCGCGCGACCATGCGATTGACCACGACGACCGACTTCCCCGGGTAGAGGACGCCGCGCTCCGCGAGGACGACCTGCACGCGCAAAAGGCGCGCGTCGGGTGCGGTGACGCGGACCGTTCCGCGGACGGTGCCATCGTCGGCGAGGGTCGCGTCGATCGCCAGCTCGACCTCTGATGGCTGCGTGAGGTGATCGGAGACGAGCGCGCGATTCGCCTCGTAAACCTCTTCCGCCTTCCGCCACCGTTGGGCGCCGGGGCCGAAGTCACCACCGTCGATCACCGTCGAGACCGGCCCTTCGAGCCCGTACATTTGGAACGAGTGCATGCCAAGATCGGTCATCAGCGCGCACGGCTCGGGGAGATCGATGTGGTGCACGAGCACCACCGCCCGCTCCCGGGGGAAGTGACTGAGAACTCCCTCCATCGCCATCGACCCGCCGATCGCGAACCCTTCCCAGTTCTCACCCTGCTTGCGACCGAAGTGAGGGTTGGTGTAGAGCTCGACGAGAACACAGCGGTTGTTGTCGGTCTCAGGAGTCGATTCGAACTTCGTCGCCGCGGAGAAGTTGTGCACCTTCCCCTGGATCATCCGATCGACCAAGTCGACGGAGAGGGGCTCCCCCTCCATCTGCTCTTGGAGACGTTCGAGCCCTTCGATCGCTTGCGGCCCCGTCTCGGGAGTGATGACGGCTTGGATGTACTGCGATTGTGCGCGGCGCCAGCGCCCTTGCTGCTCGTAGAGCCGGCCGAGAAGCAACTTCACCTCGCCGTCATCGGGAAGCCCGAAGGCCGCGGAGAGCAGATGCTCCCACGCTTCGCTTCCTTCTCCCCGCTCGAGAAGGAGCTCGCCGAGCTGCGTGTGCAGCTTGTGCACCGCTTCGGGATAGCGATCCTTCCTGCCGCTCTCCACCCCCATCTTTCCAGCGATGATCGCGAGATCGGGGCGACGCTCTTCGAGAAGCATCTTCATCGTTGCGAGCGCCTCGGTCGTGCGAAGGTCTTCGATGCGCGTCTTGTGGATCCACTCGATCGCGATGCGGCACGCTTCCGCCTCGGCCCCGAGCTCGATCTGCAAGGCGAGAAGGAGCGGCGCCGCTTCGCGCGCCAGGCGTGACTCGCCGAACTCCTCGAGGTACGCGATGAGCGGCTCGGGCTCTTCTTCCGCCCTGGCGCGGAAGAATGCGAGGTCCGCCGTCGGAAACTCCGCCGGAACGGTCTCGGTAAAGCGCACGGTGCGGTTCACTCGATCGATCTCGACGCGAAAGTGCGCGAGCAGGTTCACGCCCGCGATGCCGAGCACACCATCGGGATGGACCTGAACCAGTGGCTCGGGACGCAGCGCAACGTAGCTGTGGAGATCGAGGGTCTTGAGGAGGACCGGGCCGATGTCCCCCGCGGGTGCCTGGAGGTTTTCTGCGAGCTCACGATCGACGCGCGAATCAGCGACGGTGGTTCCGATCGCCATCGCGCGCACTTCGCCGTTGGCGAGGCGGACCGGGAACCAGACCAGGTCGTTCGTCAGAGAGATCGAGGTGACGATACTCCCCTCGACCGCGGGG
>CALEHF010000045.1 GCA_937876125.1 uncultured bacterium | reverse complement strand
TACGGCCTCGGTACCAACACGGGACTCAAGCGTGTGAGCGCGAGCGACACAGGAGTCAGCTACCGAGAATTGCTGCATGTGCGGCGGAAGTTCATTCAGAAGGATTCCCTTCGGCGAGCTATCGCAACCGTCGTGAACGCGACTTTGCGAGTGCGACGACCCGAGATCTGGGGCGAAGGAACGACAGCGTGCGCGTCCGACTCGAAGAAGTTCGGTGCCTGGGACCAGAACCTCATGACCGAGTGGCACATCCGCTACGGCGGACGCGGTGTCATGATCTACTGGCACGTCGAGAAGAAGTCGATCTGCATCTACTCGCAGTTGAAGCGGTGCTCGTCGTCGGAGGTGGCCGCGATGATCGAAGGGCTGCTGCGGCATTGCACCGACATGAAGGTGGAGAAGAACTACGTCGACAGCCATGGTCAGAGTGAGGTCGCGTTCGCATTCTGCCACCTGCTGGGATTCGACCTACTTCCGCGCCTCAAGGGGATCACGCGCAAGAAGCTCTTTCGGGTAGAAGCGGGGCGACACAGCGACTACCCCAACCTTCAGCCGATTCTCACTCGACCGATCGACTGGGGGCTCATGGTCCGGCAGTACGACGAAATGGTGAAGTACGCGAGCGCCCTGCGCGTAGGTATCGCCGAGACCGAAGCCATTCTCCGTCGGTTCACTCGGGACAATCTGAAGCACCCGACCTACCAGGCGCTCCTTGAACTCGGGAAGGTGAAGCGCACGATGTTCCTGTGTCGCTACCTTGAGTCGGAAGCTCTGCGGCAGGAAATCCACGAAGGGCTCAACGTCGTGGAGCGGTGGAACGGAACCAACAGTTTCATTTTCTTCGGCAAGGGTGGAGAGGTCTCGACGAACCGCCTGGAAGACCAGGAAGTGTCGGTTCTGAGTCTGCACCTCATCCAAAGCGCCCTCGTGTACGTGAACACGCTGATGATCCAGAACGTGCTCGGGGAAGACAGTTGGAGCAACCGCATGGGGCAGGACGACTTAAGGGCCCTGACCCCGCTGATCCACAGTCATGTGAACCCGTACGGGAGTTTCAAGCTCGACATGAAGAAGCGGCTGCCTCTTGATGAGACCGCCGGGGTTGCTGTCTAATCTTGGCGGACTTTTTACAGAACGCGCATTTTGACAAAAGTGGATTCGTACCACTAGAAGCAGGGTACCAATGACGAATGGGAACGAGAGTTCGAGACTGATCCGACCTCTCCGGTTGTTCCGCCTAGGGCTGTTCACACTCGCGTTCGCCGTCGTTCTCTCGTCGACGGCCCTGGCACAAAGTACCATTGGAACGCCCCTGCCCTCGCTCGAGTTCGAGGACTCCTTGCAAGGTCCGGAGTTGAAAGAGCTGACGCGGTCGCAACTCGCAGGCAAAGTCGCCCTGCTTGAGTTTTGGGCGACTTGGTGTGGTCCGTGCATACAGTCGATGCCGCACCTCGCGAAGCTCGAAAAGGGCGCCGCGAAGGGCGCGTTCCAGTTCATTCTTATCACCGACGAGAAGCGCTCCTTGATCGAGCGATTTCTCGAGAAGCGTGAACTACCAGGAGCAGTGGTCCTCGACACGGACCGTAGTGTTTTCGACGCGTTCGGTGTGGGGCCGATTCCAAGGACAATCATCCTGGACCGGAAAGGGGTGGTCGCCTTCGACGGCCACCCGATGAAGGTCACTAGCTCGATCCTCGAGAAGATTCACGCGGGCAAGTATGTGCAACCGAAGGCCAAAGAAGAGGTGGAAGCGCAATCTGGAGAGCTGCAGCTCCCGGACATGACCCGGTTCTTTCCAGGAGTCGACCCGCTCCATATCGACTATCGCAAGGCGGGGCTCATCCCGAAATCACCGCACGCGTACAGTACGATCCTCCGGCCCAGCCTGCTTCCGATAGATATCTCGAAGGGCGGCCCCCTGATGGCCTTCGGCGAGAACGACCAGATGGGGGCAA
>CALEHF010000044.1 GCA_937876125.1 uncultured bacterium | reverse complement strand
AGATCACGATCTCTCCGGCTCGGTGCGTCTGCTGGGCCCGATCGTCGCGGGTGCACGCGGGAGCAATCCACTCCCCCCGAGCGCCCGATTCCCACTCGCCACGGTCGCGACGAAACTGAGCACCCAGGTGCCGTGGACTCCCACCGCGCCTCGCTTCGCCGACCCAGAATCTCCGCGCGACGACGCGAGCCTCGTACGGCTTGCCGCGCGCCCATCGCTGATGATCGGCGTCGATCGCGAGGGGTGGGTCCGGGTCACGCACGAGGACTGGGTCCGCGCGGGGCTCCCCGGTGATGTCGCGAGCGAGCGGCTCCAACTCTTCCACCGGGGCGTCGAGCACTCGATCGAGGTCGAGGATGGAGATGACGGAAGTTTCTCCACCGGCGATGCAGTCCACTTCTACGGTCTCGGGATCGACACTCTCACCACCGACACCGCGGTGTACACGCTCTCCGTCGGAGATCAGAGCGGTCGGCGCATTCCTTCGATCTCGCCCGCGGGCAGTCTCACCCCGGCCCCCACGTCATTTCTCGCCACCGTCGTCGAGGCAGAGGAGACAAACTACTTTGCAGCGCTCCGCAACGGGGACGCGGACAACTTCTTCGGCGACCTCGTCACCGAGAACTCAGTCTCCCGGATGCTCGCGATTCCGCACTGCGCGACGAACACCCACGAGCCGGTCACCCTCTCGGTCTCGCTGCAAGGGATCGGAACGATCGATCATGCCGTCACGATCGCGGTGAACGGAATCGTCATCGGGAGCGCGCTGTTCGGGGCGACCGCACACGTCACGACGGAAATTCCACTTCCCCCTCTACTCGTCAGCCCGATGCTCGAAGTCACGCTGACCACCTCGGGAGCGGGGGATCTCGCGTTCCTCGACACGATCGCGGTCACGTACCCCCGGGAGTTCGCGCTGGGAAATCAGTTCCTTCGCGGGACTGCCCCTGGGTCGGTGCCGCTCCTCCTCTCGAGCGCGATCGCCGGGACTCGCGTCTTCGACGTCACCGACCCGAGCCACGTGTTGGAGCTGCGCGGGACTCAGCTCCCGATCCCCGGCGGCGAGGCGGTCGCGATTTCGGTGCAGCTGCCGGCGGGTCCCGAGCGCATTTGGGCAAGCGTCCCCCCCGGAGTCGAAATCCGACCCGCGACCCTTCGTGCGCACACTCCATCCGCTTGGCGTGCAGAGGCGCGGGGAGCTGAGTTCGTGATTGTCGCCCCCGCGGCGTGGGCTCCCCTCCTCGAGCCGCTCGCCACGTTGCGGCGCGCCGAGGGGCTCTCGACTTTCGTGGTCCCCTTGGAAGATCTCTACGACGAGTGGACCGGTGGCGAAGAGAGCCCAGAGGCGATCGCGCAGTTCCTGAAGTGGGGAACCCGGTCGTGGGCGGCGCCGCCGCGCTACCTGCTCTTGGTCGGCGACACGACCTACGACCCGCGCGAGCGCCTGATAGGGACTCTTCCCAGCCACCTCCCCACCCCGCTCATCGAGAGTCCGCTCGCAGAGACCGCATCGGATCAGTGGTACGGCGACCTCGACCAGGACGGCTCCGCAGAGATTGCGGTGGGACGCCTCCCTTTCCGGAGTGGCAGTGAGATCACGCGATACGTCGAGAGGGCGATGGCCTACGCATCACCGACCCCCACGGGATGCGAGGCGCGGGCGCGCGCCCTCATCATCACCGACACCGACGTCACTTCTCCCGTTGGTGAGGCGGGGATCCGAGCCGCGGCCATCGTCCCCGCTTCGGCGTCAGTCACCGCGGTGGATCGAAACCAAACATCCGTTGCGACTGCTCAGGAATCGATCCGCGCCGCGTTGGCTGCGGGCACGGGACTCGTCGCCTATTTCGGGCCGGGGGGCACGGGAGGATGGGGATCCGAGGATCTGTTGACCACCGAGCAGGTCGCGACACTGGGTTCCCAAGACGCGGCACCGATCGTCATCGCGACGAATGGCCTCTGCGGCTACTTCCACCATCGCCTCTCGGAGACTCTCGCGGAGACGTGGATCGCATCGTCTGAAGGACGCGCGATGGCGGTGTTCGCCTCGACGGCTCTGGTCGACCCCGAATCCCAGCGGGAACTCGGGCTCGCGCTCCTCGAAGCGCTCTATTCCAAGAGTTCGATCCGCCTCGGCGACGCGTACCTCGCGGCGCAAGGCGCGGCCGAGCCCGAGACCCGGAGGACGACTGTGCTCCTGGGGGACCCGACGGTACGCTTCGAGCGCTGAGGCGCATCGGGACTCACGGAGCGAGCGCCGCCCCCCCACTTGTCTTCTCCTTCGCTTCAATCTCCAGCCGCTTTGAGAGCACTGTCTCCCACGACTTGCGGAAGTCGGCATCGACGACGTCTCCCCACCCGCCATCGGGGTGTGCCTCGATGAAGGTCAGCAGCTCCTTCTGCGAAGGAGAGAGCACGTCGCCCGCGCGCGCAGCCTTCAAGTCAGCGTTCACGCGCGTCGCTTGGGCCATCGTCATCGGCAAAGAGCGCAGGGGCGTGTTCCGCAGGTAGTACTTCGTATCCGGCACCACTCGCACTGCCTGGGCCGTGGTTCGCGTCACCCGATCCCCGAAGACCACGCGCGCTTCTTTCTCTTGCCGAGCGTCGATCGGCAAGGCGACCGTCGCGCACTGACGCTCCTTGGCGAGCGCCGCGAGCCGCGCGTAACTCACCACGCGTGGATCGAAGGTCATCCGCACCACTTCTTCTTTCTCCACCCAACCGGAGACCGTCGACAAAACGCCGTCGATGAGGCCAAACTTGGCCTCCCCCTCCCAGTATCAGGTCATGCCGAAAATCGCAGTTTCGACCCCGTCGCGGGCGCCGACCGACTCTCTCTCGAGGAGTCTGAGGAAGTCGGGCACCCGCTGCTTCTTCTTCACGAGAGCGGCGACCATCCCCGCCGCAAGGGTCGGTAGGGTCCAGTCGTTCACGATGCGAGGAACGACCAGGGAGTGATCAGGCTCGATGATTCGCACGACGGGGTTGTTCCAGGCGGGCTCGGAAAACGCGATGCGCACCCGCGCGTCGGCATCGCCTTCGGTGTTGTTGTAGATGCACGCGGGGGTGAAGTGA
>CALEHF010000043.1 GCA_937876125.1 uncultured bacterium | reverse complement strand
GAATCTGTTCGCCTCCCCCGCCCTCCTCAAGAACCTCGCTCGATTCGGCGAACGCAACACACGACGCCTGCCACACCTCCGCCGGGTTTTGAGCGCCGGCGCGCCAGTCCCCGCGGATGAAATTGCGCGCCTCGCCTCGCTGCTCTCCGCGGGGGTCGAGGTACACACCCCTTACGGCGCGACCGAGGCGCTTCCCGTCGCGACGATCGGAAGCGCTGAAATCCTCGCCCAAACCGCCGCACAAACGCGAGCAGGCGCTGGCGTGTGCGTCGGACGGCCGGTCGCGGGGGTCGACGTGCGGGTCATCGCCGTCTCGGACGCGCCTGTCGAACGCTTTCGCGAGGAGCTCGCGCTCCCCGTCGGCGAAGTGGGCGAGATCTGCGTGCGCGGAGGGGTCGTGTCCCGCGCGTACTTCGCGCACCCCGAGGGGACCGCGCTCGCGAAGATCGGCGACGACCCCACCCTCTGGCATCGCATGGGGGACCTCGGCCGCTTCGACGAGGCGGGTCGCCTCTGGTTCCAAGGGCGCAAAGGGCATCGGGTGTGGACTGCCAGCGGCCCGCTCGACACGATTGCAGTCGAAGGTGTGTTCAACCCGCACCCCCAGGTCGCGCGCACCGCGCTGGTCGGGCTCGGCCCGCGCGGGTCGGAAGTACCGGTCGTCTGCGTTGAACTGGAACCGGGCGCGACGATCGACCCGAAGACTCTTTTCGATGAGTTACGAACTCTCGGACGCGCGCACGCTCATACCAAGGACCTCAAGCACTTCCGCGTGCACCCGAGTTTCCCCGTCGACATCCGTCACAACGCGAAGATCTTCCGCGAAAAACTCGCGATCTGGGCGGGGACCCCGAAGTGAAGGCGCTCGTGACCGGTGGCGCAGGGTTCATCGGCGGTGGCGTCGCCCGCGCTCTCGTCGCGAAGGGATATGAGGTCCGAAGCCTCTCTCGCAGAGAGCATCCAGAACTCGGTGAACACGGCATCGAGTCGGTCGCCGGCGACCTCTCCGACCGACAAGCAGTAAGAGACGCGTGCGACGGTTGCTCGATCGTGTTCCACGTCGCGGCGTTGGCCGGATACTGGGGAGATCGTCGCGCCTACGAAGAAACCAATATCCTCGGGACCGATCACGTCATCGAGGCGTGTCGCGCCCATGCGATCGATCGCCTCGTCTTCACCAGCTCTCCCTCGGTCACATTTGGAGGGAAGGATCAGCGGGGGGTCGACGAGTCGGAGCCGTACCCGACCCGATTTCTCGCCGACTACCCGCGCACCAAGGCGATCGCCGAGCAGCATGTCCGCGCCGCCGCCGATGAGACACTCGCCACCGTCTCCCTCCGCCCCCACCTCGTCTGGGGTCCCGGAGATCCACACTTCCTCCCCCGACTCATCGAACGCGCCCGGGCCGGTAGATTGAAGCTGGTGGGAGACGGGAGCGCTCGTGTGGATTCAACCTACATCGACAACGCCGTCGCAGCGCATCTCTCTGCTGCCGAGCGCCTCGCCCCCGGGTCGGCAATCTCCGGGCGCGCCTACTTCATCGCGAACGACGAACCGATCGCCATCGCCGACCTGGTGCGGAAACTACTCGGAGCGGCGGGGTTGGCCGAGCCCCGCATCGGGACGGTCCCCCCAGGGATCGCGTACGCCGCGGGAGCGGCTCTGGAGGGGATGTTCCGCCTTTTTCGGCGCTCCGGCGAGCCGCTGATCACCCGCTTTGTCGCACGGCAGCTTTCTACCGATCATTGGTTCGACCTCTCGAATGCGAAGCGCGATTTGGGGTACGATCCCCCTCACAGCGTCGAGTCCGGACTCGTACGATTACACGAGTTCCTCTCACTCGAGTCCTCTCCCGAACCTGAGGCCTGATATCGGAGCAACCATGAACGAGCCGACAATCGAAGTCACCCAGCCGACCGCTCCTCCCCCCATCGGGGAAATCCACATCTACGCGGGCAGGCTCGACCACGACGAGGCCACAGTGGAGCGCTTCACCGCATTGCTCTCCCCCGCCGAGCGCCTCTTGGCGAAACGGCGCGTCACCCCTGAGTTGCGTCGGCGCGCGATCCTGTCGCGGGGATTCCTGCGCGCTGCGCTCGGTGCCTCCCTCGAACGCGCTCCCGTCGAGATCACCCTGAACCTCGGAAAGCACGGGAAGCCGTTCTTTCTCGAGCCCGATGACGCCGCGCTCCTCGACTTCAACGTCACCCACAGCGGGGATCTCTGGTTGTGCGCGTTGACCGCGACTGGCCCGGTCGGCATCGATATCGAAACTCCGCGTGACGAAACCGACTGGAACGCCCTGGTCGAGCGCTACTTCAGCGAGGCGGAAGGCCAAGCGTTCGCCGCACTCCCCGAGAACCGGAAGAAGGAAGCGTTCTTTCGCACTTGGGTCACCAAGGAGGCGTTCTTGAAGGCGCGCGGGAGCGGCTTGACGACCCCACTTCGCGACTTCGACGTCGAGGTCAATCCCGATGCCCCGGTCGCGCTCCTCGCCGTGCGCATCCCGGAAGAGCACGTCGAAGCGTGGTGGTGTCTCGAGGTCACGGGGTGCGGGGCGCCCGCGGTGGTGGCCGGACGGGGTACAAAACCAAAGGTGTTGCTCGCGACCCTCGACCCTTCCTGAGCCCGCGCACTCGACCCCCACGGAAACAGAGCGAGCCGGGCTCCGCCTGCGGAGCCCGGCTCGTTCTCTGTTCATATCTCACGGCTTCGATTTCACTCAGCCTCGCCGCACCCGAGACCGACGCTCAAGCCGTGCCGCACCCCAGCGCATCAGGAGTCGGATCGACGCCGGGAGTGTCGAACGGCTCGGGGGGCTGAGGCCCCTGGGCAAAGAGGTAAGTCAGCAGGTACACGCCGTCGGCGATATTGAGAAAACCGTCGTCGTTCGTGTCGCCCGCGTCGGGGCAAGCGATGGGCTCCCCGCCCCCGAAGAGTGAATCGAGAAGCGTGATCGCATCGGAAAGGTCGATCAACGGTCCCGCGTTGATGGCCCCGCGCTTGAATGTATCGCCCGGCGGGGGTTCGGCCACGGTCAAGGTGCAACTCGACGACGGCATGCTGCTCACTCCGCCGATGATACCGAGGACCGCGTAGGTGGTCGGAATCCCGGTCGGGGGATTGGAATCGGTGAAGCTGATGGAGGCCCCTCCGGCGAGAGCGATCTGCACGCCATCCCGAAGAATCTCGATGTCATCGTAGAGGGTTCCAGGGTTCTGCCAGGTGAGGTCCACAGCACCGCCGACGTCGGTGCAGGCGAGTCCCGACGGGACGGGCACTGAGTTATCGACCGTGACTGTGCAGGAAACGGGCGGCGATTCCACCCCGCTGAAGATCGCGACCCACTGGTACTCGTAGGTCTCGCCGAGAACTGTGGTGGTATCCAAGTATTCGGTTTCGGATCCGCCGAGAGTCGCGAGCAGAATGCCATCTCGGAACAGTTCGATCGACTCGTACTGTCCTGCATTCGACCAGGCGAGCTCCACGTTCGGAGCCAGAGCGTTGCACACGATCCCCGTCGGTTCGAGTACGTTGCTGATCGCAATCTCGCCGGCAGACTGAATCGTCGGAATGAGTGCTCCACTCGGCTGAACCAGCATGCTTCCCGACCAGAGGCAAGTCAGATCGACCGCCGGCTCGAAGAGCGAATGGGTTCCGATGGAGGCCGCCGTCGCGGCGGTGAGTTCAAAGCGGAAGAGAAGGAAACTCGACTCGGTCGTACCGCTCGTGAAAGCGAAGGTCGTCGCGATCGCATCGGAACCGAGACCGTCCCACCACAAGTTGCACCCGGTGATTCCTCCTGCGCCCACCGGAGGCGGGCCGTTCCAAACGAAGAGATCGGGAATGACCGGGCCGGCGAGATCGAGCGGGGTCTCGAGTCCGGTGAGCGTAAAGGTCTGGGTGTCGAACTCGATCCCGATTTCGCCTCCGCCTATGGTCTGCGCGCCCAGAAGATCGACGTGAACCTCGATGGTGAACGCATCGCCGGGGTGAACTACCGAGGGGACCGCCTCGAGGCGAATTTCCGCCTGGGCGAACAGCGAACTCGGAATTGCGAGAAGCATAGCGAGCAATAGGGACGCAAGAACGGCAGCGAGTGAGTTCATGTTACCTCTACAGTAATTTCGACTTCTGCACATGAGTGACCGCGGGCGAGAGCCGCAGCTTCGAAGTACCCCGATGAAGTACGCCAAACGCCGAGATAACGGCGTCGTGGTAGCGATCCTACCACTTGGCTGGTGGGGTTGTGAGCACTGGGTGGAAGAAGGCGGGAGAAGGGCGGAGGAGGGGCCAGAGCGGAACCCGGCCGAAGAAGCGGGGCGAGAACCGCATTGCGATCCCCGCCCCGTTTAGCGTTCGTTCGTTTCGAAGCGGGGCTCTTAGCCCATCTGGGCGCGCATCGCGTTCAGCGCCGCCCCCGCCCAGAACCAGTCGATCTGATCGAAGGAGAGGGTGTGCAGGCAAGTGATCCGGTCTTCGGTGCCATCTGCGTGGTACAAGATCGCCTCGATCTTGCTCCCCGGCGCCAGGCTCGGGAGGTCGAGAATCGAAATCTTGTCCGCCTCCTCGACCTTGTCGTAATCTCCCGGCTCCTCGAACCGGAGGGCGAGCACGGCCTGCTTTTTCAGGTTGGTCTCCGCGATCCGCGCGAAGCTGCGCGCGATCACCGCACCGGCACCCATGAACCGCGGCGACATCGCTGCATGTTCACGGCTCGAGCCTTCACCGTAGTTCTCGTCCCCCACCGCGACCCAGAAGTGGCCTTCATCGCGATAGTGCGCGGCCGCTTCCCAGAACGGCTTTTCCTTGCCATCGAGTTGGTCAGTGCCTTTCCCGCGCGCGTCGGAGAACGCATTGATCACGCCGAGGAACATGTTCTCTGAGATGTTCTCGAGGTGGCCACGGTACTTGAGCCAGGGGCCTGCGGGAGAGATGTGATCGGTGGTGCACTTCCCTTTCGCCCGGAGGAGGAGCGGCATCTTTACGAACTGCTCCTCTTCCCGCGGCGCAAACGCCTCGAGAACTTGCAGCCGATCACTCTTCGGATCGATTTCGACCGAGACGCCGCTGGCGTCGGCGACGGGGTTCACCAGCCCCCCGCGATCGATGACGAATCCCTTCTCGGGAAGGGAGCGACCCTCGGGCGCCTTGAGCTTGAACTTCTTTCCGTCCGAGCCTTCGATCTCATCGGCGAGAGGATTGAAATCCAGTCTGCCCCCGAGCGCGAGCGCGAGCGTGATCTCTGGGCTCGCGATGAAGCTCAGCGTCTCAGCGTTCCCGTCGTTTCGGCCAGGGAAGTTGCGGTTGAAGCTCGAAACGATGCTGTTCGACTTCCCGTCCGAGCCGTCCTCGCGATGCCACTGACCGATGCACGGTCCGCACGCGTTGGCGAGCACAGTGCCGCCGGCATCCTCGAACGCCTTCACTTGACCATCGCGCTCCACCGTCTTGAAGACTTGCGTCGAGCCGGGGGTGACGAGGAATTGTGTCTTCGCCTTCACACCATGGGCCGCGGCCTGCTCTGCGATGTCGGCGGCGCGATCCATGTCTTGATAGGAACTGTTGGTGCACGATCCGATGAGCGCGGCGGAGAGGTTTGCCGGCCACCCTTCCTTCTTGACTTCGGCCGCGAGCTTCGAGATCGGACGCGCGCGGTCGGGGCTGTGCGGCCCGACAATGTGGGGTTCGAGGGTCGACAGATCGATGTGGATCACTTGGTCGTAGAACTTCTCGGGGTTCGCCTCGGCCTCGGGATCGGGAGCCAGGTCCGCCGCGTACTTCTCTGCCAACTCGGCGACGTCGCCGCGCTCCGTCGCCTTCAGGTAATCCGCCATTGCGGAGTCGAACGGAAACACGGAACAAGTCGCACCGATTTCGGCGCCCATGTTCGTGATCGTGCCCTTGCCGGTGCAGCTGATAGTGCGCGCTCCCGGCCCGATGTACTCGACGATCGCGCCCGTGCCCCCCTTGACGGTGAGCTCGCCCGCGACCGCGAGGATGACATCCTTCGCTGAGGTCCAGCCGTTCAACTCGCCGGTCAGATGGACCGCGATCGCACCGGGCCAGCGCACGTTCCACGGCAGCCCCGCCATGACGTCGACGGCATCCGCACCGCCGACACCGACCGCGACCATTCCGAGTCCCCCCGCGTTGGGCGTGTGGCTATCGGTGCCAATCATCATCCCACCGGGGAACGCGTAGTTCTCGAGAACGACCTGGTGGATGATTCCCGCGCCCGGTTTCCAAAAGCCGATGCCGAACTTCTGGCTCGAGGAGAGGAGGAAGCGGTACACCTCGGAGTTGATCTCTTCCGCGCTCGCGAGATCTTGATCCGCGCCGACGCGCGCCTGGATCAGGTGATCGCAATGGACTGTCGTCGGCACCGCGACCTTGTCGAGCTTCGCTTGCATGAACTGGAGAATCGCCATCTGCGCGGTCGCATCCTGCATCGCCACCCGGTCGGGGCGCAGGTCGGCGTAAGCGGCTCGGCGCTCGGGAAACTTCCCTTCGGTCGAGTCGAGGTGGTTCGCGAGAATCTTCTCCGCGAGGGTCAACGGGCGGCCAAGCTGCTCCCGCGCCCAGGCGGCGCGTTCCGCCGCACGGGCGTACAAGGTCTGGATCGGGGCGAGATCGAGCAAGATCGCCTCCTGCCACCCGGGGTGTTTTTAGCCACAAGCCGGTCCGGGTGCCCGACTTCCGTGGTCTGAGGCCCGAGGTTGTTTCTGGGGCCTGGAACATCTATCATCGGCGCTGAGGAAGCTGTGGGCTCAGCTGTTTTCCCGAAAATGCTCTTCTGATCATCGATCGACGCGATGATCTCCGATGGGGCGTCTCGGTGAGCCCGACGAATCTCATTGAAGAAACCTGAGATCCGCTGGCTGCAGATCGCCGGTTCTTCTTCGGGATCCGGTCCTCTTGTTTTGCTCTCTCAGGTCTGAAAAGCACTTTAACGAGAGACTTGATCCCTGGGGAGGGGTCGTACGGATTTCGCACGCAGGTCGTGCGGTCCGACCCGTCCTCAACTCTGAACGAGGAGGTGACCCATGGGCGCCACAAGTTCGCATCGTCGCCGCACAATCGGCGCTCTGACCGTTCTCTTCACCGCACTCATCTGCGGAGGCGGCTTCGCCTCGGTCGATGCGCAGTCGACGTCTTACCTTCTGCAGATGCCAACTCTCCCGATCGCGCCCGGCGATTCGTTCGCACTTGCGGTCGAAGGTGATTGGGTCCAATCGGTCGCGGGATTCCAACTGTCGATCTCCTACGATCCGTTGGCTCCGATCCAAAACGTCGATATCACAGTCGTGAACTCCCTCGTCGGCGCGCTGGAGCCTGAGTTCATCCAGTTCAACGTGACCCCCGGCGTGATCGTCGGCGGCGCGCTGTTCGAGCTGATCCCACCGTTTCAAGGAATCGTGCTTCCGTCGGTCGGCTTCCCGCTCCTGCTCGCGGAGATCACCGGGGACACAGCTCCCGACGTGGAGGAGCAACTCGTTCCGTTCAGCTTTGTCGACGGCCTCGGCAGCCCCCCGATCAACAACTCCTTCGTCGTCAACTTCGAGTCGATCGTCCCCGATTCGTTCACGGACGGTGCGGTCGACATCCGCCACCCGCCGGGCGGACCTCTCGCGAACTTCGTTCGCGGTGACGTCAACTCCGACACATTCGTCGACCTCGGCGACGCGATCTACCACCTGAGCTACACGTTCGGAAACGGCGCGCTTCCCGTCTGCCTCGACGCGGGCGATGCGAACGACGACGGCCACTCGGACGTGAGCGACGCGATTTTCATCCTCTACTTCATTTTCATTGAGGGCCCGGCCATGAACCCGCCGTTCCCGAATCCGGGCCCCGATCCGACCCCCGATTCGATCGGGTGCGAGCAGGGCATCGAGCTGTAACCTCTCTGATAACGTACTTTTTGATCCGCGGCGCCGCCGCACTCGCTGACGCGGGTGCGGCGGCGCTCTTGTTTCGGTAGGGTGTGCTCCTCGCAACCACAGACGAGGGAATGGCCGAATCGAGGGGACAGACGTGAAAGAGGGGATGACAGCCCGCGAGCGCGGGGCGATCCGAGCCAGCCTCTTCGTGGTCCTTGCGACCGGTAGCGGCTCCGCCGCGAACTTCATGTATCAGTGGATCGCGGCTCGTTCTCTCGACGACGATGCGTTCTCACTCCTCGCTGCGATGCTCGCGGTGATCACGATCTGTGTCCTCCCCGGCCCACCGCTCTCCATCGCAATCGTGCGGCGTCTCACGAGCAGTCGAGGGTCCAGAGTCTCCTCGCCGCTCGCCCTCCCGTCCCTCGCCCCCGCTCGTCGGGTCGGGATCTTCGCGGGCCTCACGATTCTCTTGGCGATCGGAATCGGAACCAGCGTCGTCCAAAGCGATCGACTTCACCTCTCGAGTGGCGGCGGCGTGCTTCTCTGGATCGCTGCGGCGTTCGTCACGGTCTCCTGGCTCGTGATCTACCCCGACCTGGCCCGCGCCCAGGCGCGCGGCGAGTTCAGCCGCTACGGGCGCTCCCACGCTCTCCTCTCGGCGACGCGGCTCGGGTTCGGGGGTGGAGCGATCCTCGCCGGGGCCGAGGTGTGGGGTGCACTCATCTGCCTCGCACCGGGACCCTGGTTGGTGCGAGCGCTCCTGGTTCGCGGAGTGCGCACGGAAGGGGTCCTCGAGGCGCCTTGGCTCCGCGCGCTCCTCCCGATGCTCGCCGCGACCGGTGGGCTCCACGCGCTGGTGGTCATCGACGTCGTCTTCGCGCGGGTTCACTTCGGCGCCAGCGATCCGACCGCCGCGGGGGCTTACGCCGCATGCGCCACGCTCGCGCGCGCTCTCTTTCATCTCCCCTTCGCGGCAACCGCTGTCACCGTCCAGCGCACCGCCGCCGCGCGCGCGGAGGGTCGATCCCACCGCTCGATTCTTCTGACCAACCTTGGCTTGGTCCTGGTTCTCGTCGCGATCGGCGGAGGGTTCCTCGCAACATTCCCCAGCACCATCCTCGACGTGTTCGCGGGAGAGGGACGCTACTCCGCACAGGCTCCCTGGCTTCGCTCGTTGCTCGTCCCGATGGCGCTCGCCAGCGTCGCGGCGGTTCCCGCCCACTACCTGCTCGCACTCGGCTCGCGCGCTCCGGTTTATGTGCTCGGGATCGCGCCCTTCGTGCTCGCGGGGTTGCTCGCGCGCCCCCCGGAGACGCCGGCGGGATTGATCCCACCACTGATCGCGGTCATCGGAGCGGTGGCGGCGATCTTGTTGGTCTGCGCCTGGTTTGCGGGGGGGTCTACAGCAGAGGGGTCGAACACGATGAGGAGAGACCTGCCAAAAGAAGCCTCCTAGACCTGGAATAAGCGCTGATCACGGCTACGGCTTGCCGATTCGCCG
>CALEHF010000042.1 GCA_937876125.1 uncultured bacterium | reverse complement strand
ATACGCCGCTTTTTCAACTCAGGCCAGAACACAAGATTTGGTCATAACTCCGGGACAGGAGTCGGGCGGGTTGCCGCGCTGAACCCAGACGGCTCGCTGGACTGATTCCTCAGGGAGGCTCGAATGAGCACAACATACCGATCGCACGGGCGACTGCTCCGGATGACGTCCATCTGGGTCATTCTCTTTCTCCCCCTCCTCTCCGGCTGTGTTACTGGGCGAATGTGGGATGAGTACGACGAGCTCGATCGACCCCTCGTCCGACAAACCAAGAGCGTCGCCGCTCTGGCGTTTTTCGATGGCGACAACTCCCTGGTGCTCTCGGTTCGAGGAAGCGACTTCTCTCAAGTCATCCCCGAATGGGATTCAGGGCCTGGAAGAGGCGCTTTGACTGTTGCCCCTTCCAACCTGCGCATCGCGAGACTCCTTCGCGATTTGCCGCCCTCAGCCGAGGCGCAGCTTCACGTGCTCGTGAAGATGAGCGAGCCGAGAGAAGGTGGGAAGACGAAGAGCGAGACTCCGCAGTGGAGGCAAAGCCTGACGCTCGAGGTCGAACTCTCAGGGAGCACGGCCGATCCTGATGAGATCGCGGTGATCGAGAAAGCACACGCGCGGGTCGATTCGACTCTTCGAGACCATCAGGTGCGGTGGTCGATCGAAGAGAGTGGCCCCAGGCCGTTGACCGCCCAGCACACAGTAGGGAAATGGAGCGCGGCCCCGCCGGGGATCCGCGTGCAACTCGACTGTGAGTATTGGACAAGTCCCAGGGGCTGGCCCTTTGCTTTGAGGGCTCTCGGTACGCCGTTGACCCTGGCAATCGATACAGTGATCCTTCCGTTTCGAGTCCTCTACGGTTATGGGAAGTGGTTTCGGGGCGAAAGCGAGTCCAGCAAGGAACAATCACGGAGGGTCAAATGAAGAGCACCCGATGTCGAGCGTGCTATCGAACGATCCGTGCTGCACTCTCGGTGGCCTTGGGGATCATCTTTCTCCCCCTCCTCGCTGGCTGCGCGACCGAGAACTTGTGGAAGGACTACGACGGGCAACCGCCCGTCTTGCGGAAAAAGCGCGTCGCCGCAGAGGCCCACTTCGATCGCGACAACACACTGGTGTTCTCCCTGCGGGGGCGTGAGCTCTCGCGAGTCCTTCCCCACTGGGATCCGGAGTCTCAAGGCGGCACGCTCACGATCAGCCCCTCACACAAGAGTGTCGCGAGACTGCTGCGGAAACTCCCGCCGTCGGCGAGAGCGGAACTTTGCGTCCTGGTGAAACAGGAAGAGCCGAGCGCAATCGGGAACGCTCGATCGACTCAGAATGTCCAGCTCGAGATCAAACTCTCCGGGAGTAGTTCAGACCCAGAGTTCATCGGTGTGATCGATCAGATGCATGCGCGGATCGACTCGATTCCCGGGAATACCCCGGTGCGCTGGTCGATCCAAGAGAGTGCCTCGCAGCGGTTGACCGCCGAGATCAGGGATGTGGGCTGGACCCCTGCGCCCGAGGCGATCAGCGTCCGACTCGAATGCGAGTACTGGGCGAAGCCCACAGGGTGGCCGTTCATGTGGAGGCTTCTGCTGACGCCAGCGGCGGTCGCGACAGACGCGGTGTTCGGACTGATACTCATGATCGGAAGTGGCGGTGGGGGGATCGGGATCGGTTGAGGAGCCCTCATCCGCTATTGCTACGCCGCCAGCCGAGGAGGCTGTCGGGAAACCTCGCGCGCGGAGCGCCAACTACGAACAACTGCTGCGGTGGCCGACCCGGACCACGGCGTCGACTTGAGTAATCGTGCTTGATCGCGATCAGCCTCCGATGCCAGCCGAGGGTCGTATCGGGGCGAAACGCTGTGGGGATCTCGAAGAGCCCGTGGGGTCCATTTATTCATCGCAGGTGGATTCGTCAGCGATCGCGGCATCAATTGACCCTGTGTTGTTTCGGAGCCGGCCGCATCGGCGTGGGGTCCATCAATTCTTCGCACGCGCATCTGGCGGTGGTTGCGGAGAAAGCACGCCCTGCGGAGCCGTTGCTGACGGCAGCTGCAGTCGGAAATCTCGGGGTGCTACCCGTCATGACCTTCTGGAGTATTGTGCGCGAGCCCTTGCCACCACGGCGGTGGGTCGGCCGAGCCCGAAGTCCTCGGTAACTGCGAGTCGGCTCCCAAGGCGTGGTCAGGACGTCAGCTGCGAGTCGAGATGAATTGATGGACCAAACTGTAGCGCGCTCAGAGTAATGCTCAAACATTGCCAACCACTGCCTGCTCTGCGACAATCAAGTCACACGACGCCCGCGCGACGCGGTTCTATGAGCGCAATCCGAGAACTTGCGCCGAACCCTGGTGAGAACTGAATGTGACGCTGAGAGCGGAACCATGAGCTTTCGCCAACGATGGCACGAACGGCTCGTCTATCTCAGAAACCGGCCGCTCGAATACTTGTTCACGCGGGCAACGCGATATCTCGGCGCGGTCGTTCACGTGCCACGTGTGGGATACTTCATCAACGACGCCCGTATCGCTCGTGAGATTCTCACCGACTCCGCGCACTTCAGTATCTCCGGTGCCGGCGGCATGGGGGACTTCCTCGATCAGATGCTCGGTCGCCCGGCTCCAACTCTCTTCAACCTCGACGGCACGCGCCACAAGCAGCTCAAGTCCATAGTTCAACGTGAGATCACATCGAGAGTGACGGCGACGCGCATCTCGGAGCTGTTGAGCTCCGATCTGCAACAACTCCGCGAGCAGCTCGAGGCGGGCTGCGAAATCGATGTTGTACCTTTCGTCCAGCGGATCTCGACGCTCGCGACTGCGCACCTGATGGGCATTCATGCGGACACCGAACATTTCGAAGCACTGATAGAACAGGTTTCACAAGTCGGTCACGAAGTCACTCGCGTGATCGCGGTGCGCTCAGGCGTCGTTGCCTCGCGCCACGTCCGCCACGCTCAGTCGCTATACTCGGGCTTGGAACAACTTCTTGTGCGGCACCTGGAGCAAGCGCCGCAGCCGCTCGATTCGCTGGTCGCTCGGCTGCGCCAAGCTGGGCTTTCCAACGACGAAACACAGGTGTTGCTGTTGGTCCTGCTCATCGCCGGGACCGAAACCCTGAGTGTCGGGATCCCGAGAACCGTAGCCATGCTCCTGGATGGCGGCCTATGGACGGAATGCAAGTCGACGCCAGCGAATGTCAGAGCGGCTGTAGACGAGGGCTTCAGACTGAGCACGCCGTCGCCCTTTGTTCTGTACAGCGCCGTGCGCTCGCAGACCGTCCAAGGCTACGACTTTCGCGCCGGTCGCCGAGTGTTTGTCGCTCTGTTCAACATTCTCCGAGACCGGCGGTACATCGAAAGTCCTTACGCGTTTCGTTTCGACCGCAAAGCGGATCCCATTTGGAATCAGCTGTGGTTCGGCGCGGGCGCTCACTTCTGTCCGGGGGCCACCGTGAGCCGCGCTGTCTCACACGAGGTTCTCAGCACCCTGGCAAAGGTTGACGGCCAGCTGCGGATCACCGGGCGGCGAGTCGCCAGGCGGACCAGCTTCCCAGGCTACGAGTCCCTGCGGCTAAAACAAGTCCCCGGCTAAGCGCTTTTCAGTAGCGAAACGAAGTCGCTGTCATCGCGGCCGGATCTCGCCCGCGGCGAAGGTGTAGAACATCGAGTCATCCGCCAGGTCGAGGTGCGCTTCGAGGCGCCCATCCCGCGCCAGGCGTGTGACAACCGTTTCCGGGCGACGTTTCACGCACAGCTGACGCTCACAGAATCTTGCACCGGGAGCGGATCGCGCAACCACGCCCTGCCAAACCGCCGAATATGCGGCTTCGTCAGCGTAGGACGAGAAGTCCGAAAGCGAAAACGCATCGAAGCAGCCGCTGTCGGCACGAGACAGATAACTCGCGAGCGAATCGGTAACGATTTGCACCCGCTCGAGACCTTCTCTTTGCAATTCGTAGTTATCGCGCTGCAGGTGCGGCGGCAACGCGACTTCCGGATCGAAGTGACCACGAAACATGAGCCACGCGAACGGACTGTCGCGAAACATCGTGCTTCCGGAGGCCTGACGCATGCGCTCGAAAAAGTACTCGCCCAGTGAAAAATCTTTCGGAATGAACTTCACGCCGGGTTCACGAAGCACGGTGCGCCAAAAAAAGCGCGAGCCGATGACCCGACGCCCCAGGTTCCAAAGCGGGTCGCACCATTGATCTTCCCAGAATCGCTGCTGCTCTTCGAGGCTCTCACAGCTGAACAGCTGCTCGAGTCGAGAGGGTCTCGTCAGTCGGAGTACGCGTGCAAGTTGGCGGAAGGACGCCTCCCAGCGCCCGCAGTACAAGATACCGCGCCGTATCGCCGAATGTTGCTGATCCCAGTAGTGACGGCTGTCTGCGGGCAGAGCTGTCCGCAGTGCTGCGTAGACGTCGAGTCGATCCGTTGCCGGCCGAGTACCGAGGAAGGCCATGAAGGCATCGTAGTCGAGCTCGCGAATTCCAGCCAACTTGAGCGCAAGCAAGTGGTTCTGAGTTGGATTGAAATCGATAGCGACGATTTCACGAGGTCCGGCCAGCACCAGGTCCAGGACTCGGGCGCCGCTAGCCGTGATACACAAGACTCGGTCGGCCGCGTCGAGCCTCAACGCCTTGAGCTCGGAGCGTCCATCTTCGTTGGCCGCAGAAAAGTTCACCTTCGAAAAGAAGCTTTGATAGCTCATGTCTCTCTCCGGTTACTAAATCGTGAAGACGACGAGGCCCACGCTAATCCCACTGGCCATGCCAATAGCGAGAACAAGATCTCCGCGGTTTACGATACCGCGCTCGCATGCTGTCGATACTCCTACCGGAATCGATGCGGAGACGAGATTGCCGAAGTCGGAAAGCGTCATGAAAACCCGGTCGGCGGGCATTCCAAAGGCGCGGATAATGTCCTGGCTGTATCTTGAAGACACCTGATGAAGAAAAATCTGAGCGAAGTCACCATAACTGAAACCCGCCTCGAAGAGGGCGTCGCCGACGAGCTTGGGCACGCCCATGAAAGACTGCTTGAGGCGCTCTCCGTCGCAGAAAAAGTGCATGTGCTCTTCGCTGTTCAGGTGGCGAATTCCGCCTCCAGGCACCATCGCGTTGGCCCACGCCTCTCCGAAAGAATAGAAGCGCATGAACTTAAGCCTCGGCGATTCAGCCGCCTCGACTAAGACCGCGGCTCCTGAGTCGCCGAGGGTGATACCCGAGAATGAAGCCCAGAAGTCGTCCCTATCCTCGAAGCGCTTTCGCAAGATGCGCGAAGGGGTCTCACCGGTTGTTACCAGTACCCGCTGACACTCGCCGCTTTTGATAAAAGCCGCGGCCACCTGCATACCGTTCAGAAAGCTGTTGCACGCATTCTTGACGTCCATGACAGGGCAGCGCAAACCCAACTGCTGTTGAACAATGTTCGCGGTCGCGGGCTCAAGAACGTCCTGACTGACTGACGCAAAGATGAGCATGTCGACGTCATCGCCGTCGAGTCCGCGACGCTCGAGACACCGGCGTCCAGCGTCCGCAGCCAGAGTCGATGGGAAGACGCCGGTTGGCGCGACGGTCAGGCTGTGAACTCCGGCTAAGCTAGCAAGGAAACCAGGCGGCAGCTTGAGATGCGGGTTGTCTCGAGCGATCGACTCTTCGAGTTCGGTCGTTGGGCGTCCCGCTCCTGGTAGTACGCAGGAGAAAGCCTCTAGGGCGACATGTGTCAGTTCACTACGCGCGATCATTCGTCTTCTCCCCAACTTCTAGCCACTCGAGGATGCGACTCGCCGCATCCTCACCGCGATCTTCCTGAATGAAATGACCGGCGCCTGTCAACACCTCGAAGGTCACCGCTCGCATCTCTTGCGAGAGCTTTTGCGCACGTCTCACGCGAAACACTGGGTCGCGATCTCCGTAGATCAGCAACTTTGGGATCTCGGTACTCCGCATCCAAGTATCGATGACATCGAGTAACGACCACTCACCGCGGCCTCCGCGTCGGGGGATACAGCGAGCAAAGGCGACGATACCCGCTCGCTCCTGCCAGATCCGATGCGGCATGAGGTAGGCTTCCCGCTTCTGCTTGGACAATCGGCTACGGCAGCCCCAGCGAAACGCGACCCTTCGAAACAGATCGAGCCGCTGAATCACGAGGCGGCTCCAGGGCTTGTCGTAGATCAGCGACAGGGCTGGGAAGTCGAGCGGGTAGCCGGGAACATAGGTATTCATCAAGATCAACTTGTCGACGACTCTACGCGCGATCCCCGGCGACGACACGTGCATCGCAGCAAACGCACAACCGATGGGGCCGCCCCAATCCTGACCGACCACCGTCAACCGATTGATCCCGAGATGATCGATCAACGCCTCGATATCGTTGACGTGTCGTTGGATCGAGTAGCTGGAGATGTCCGCGCGCTTGGTCGACAATCCAAACCCGATCAGGTCTGGGGCAACCACGCGATAACGTTCACTGAGTAGCGGGATCATTTTCCGATACAGATAAGACCAGCTCGGATTGCCGTGAAGTAGCAGCAGCGTGTCTGGCGCCGGGAAATCTCCATCGTATGGTCCTTCGTCCAAGTAGTGCATGCGCTCGTCACCGATAGCCACGAAATGCGACTCAAATGAGTAGCCTGGCAAGTTCGGTCTCTTCAACGCGCGCCACCTACGCGGACCCTGCCGAGCATAGAGCGCAACCATGCCGGTGAGTACCAATTCCAGCGCCCCATGAGCCCCATGATGGCGGGGACCAACAGTGCTCGAACGATGGTCGCGTCCAATACGATTGCCAGTGCCATTCCGAATCCCAAAGTTTTCAAGAATAGGATTTCTGAAGTCGCCATAGCGCCCATCACGACCACGAGAATGAGCGCCGCGCTGGTAATGAGACGACCCGTTGCAGCCAACCCACGAGCGACAGCCTCGGTGTTGTTGCCGGAACGATCATACTCTTCCTTCACGCGACACAAGATAAGGACCTCGTAGTCCATCGACAACCCGAACATGATCGCAAACATCAGAAGGGGCTGAGTGGCGTCGCTAAATCCTAGCGATTCATAGCCGAGGATCTCTTCGAAGCGTCCGTCCTGAAAAACCCAAACCATGGCGCCAAAGGAGGCCGTCAACGCCATGCTGTTCATGAGCATGGCCTTGATCGGTAGCGTAATCGAATCGAATGCCAACAAGAGGACGATGAACATGACCACTGCCACCACGAGCAACATCCACGGGGACCGTCGCCAAAGGACATTTTTGAGGTCCACTAGATTGGCAGCCGTCCCACCGACCCTCAGTGTCCATCCATCGGGAAGAGCCAGAGTGCGCAAGCGGTCGACCTGACGGGTCGATCGCCGAGCGTTGAATTCGGCATCGGAGTAGGCGACGAAACGCACTTGGTCGCCGCTTACGAACGAGGCCATGACCGTCTGGATCCCCATCTTCGGAGTCCCACGAGCCGACGGAGCATCGCCGATGTTTGCGAGAACCCTCTCGATCGCAGTGGCGTCGCCGAAGGAGAACAGGCCATCCACGGTCGAGATGCCGTCGATCTGCGCGATGCTCTTCGACAGGCCCTCGAGCACCTCTAGACTCTGAGGAGTCAGCAGTGCGCTCGGCATGGCGACGATGATCTGATGCGGCGACGCTTGGAAAGGTAAGAACTCGTCGTTCAGGATGGTACTCGCCGTACGAACCGAGTGGTTGGCGGGCAGAACGCGGTGGTCGGGAAGCCCTCCTTCGAAGCGCATGATCGGTAGCGCCAGCAAAACCAGTCCGCTCGAGACGACGATCGCGACGGGCCAAGGGTGGGCGAGCACTCGGCGCGCAAGCCAATACCAAGGTCCGCTCGTCGTCGCGACCTTCGACGCCGCTAGCTTGCGCACTCGCAGCCGATCGACGCGACGGCCGAGAATGCTCAGCATCGCCGGCAGAATGGTCACTGAGAGTACGACAGCAACGAGTACAACCACGACCCCGCCAATGGCTATCGAATCCATCATCGGACGTTCGAAGACCAACAGGCCTAGCAGGCTCACGGCGACGGTCAAGCCGGAGAAGACTACTGCCTTGCCGGTCGACGCTACGGTTCGAATCACGGCAGCCTCCACGTCGCCGTTACTGAGCTCTTCCCGGAATCGGCTCAATATGAACAGTGAATAGTCGATGGAGAGCCCGAGCCCGAGCAGAGTGATGACGTTGACGGCGAAATTGTTGAGGTCAAAGCCGAGAGAGAGCAGCTTGAGGGCCGCGAGGGAAAGGAGAATCGAAAGCACTCCAAGCACCACCGGAAGTGCTGCAGACACCAAGCTCCCATAGATGAGCACCAGTAGCACCGCAGTGATGGGCACGACGATCAGCTCGGCTCGCGCCAAATCCCGATTGACGATGCCGCCCGCAGCGTTGGTCAGAGGTGTGATCCCGCTGAACGACACCTGTAGACCCGCCGCCGATTCGACTTCGGCGATCAACATCTGTCGGATGATCGGCAGTGTGCTCAGCTTGTCCTGGGCCTCGCCGCCGAGGCTGATCACAATGAAAGTCCGTGTGCCATCACTGGAGATGAAGCGCGGTGATCCAGTGCTAGCGAACGACTGGCAGCCGACGACGTCGTCTCGAGATGACAATAAGCGTTGCCACAGCGCGACTCTTGTTTGCAGCGTTTCCTCGTAGAACGACCCTGACGCGCTCGTGAACAGGGCGACGATGTCCGTCCGCCCAACCTCGAACTCAGTCAAGACTGTCGCATCGATCTCAGCGCTCTCGGATCTTGGATCGGCGTAGCCGTCGATGCGGAGTCGATCTGGGATCAACAAGGCGACGCTCAGAGCAGCCAGCATTGCCACGGCAGCGAGCGTCAGAATCGTAGCTCGGCGCTGAAAGGTGGACGCTCCGAGACGTTCGAATCTTCGCATCGTCATGCGGGCACCTTGCCGACAATCAAGGTCGCCAGCTCGAGCAACGTGGGTCCCCTCTGCATCTCTCCGGTGGTCACTTGTATCCCCAGTCGATTGCGCAGGCCCATCAGGAATTCGATTTCCATCAGCGAATCCAAACCGAGATCGGACAACCGGACGTCTTCGTCCACCGTGGAGGCTTCGGTGTGAGTCACCTCTTCGAGCACCTCGCGAAGCTTCGACAGCACGTAGTCGACGCGGCAGTCGGTGGGGATCTCGGTGGTCCAAGCAAGCTCGCTTGTCGAGTCGCTTCTGTTTTCTTCACCGAGCCCCCGCAGCAAAGACCCCTGGGCCGCCTTCGGATGCCGCGACAGCCACTTGGACCAGTTGACTTCGAACAAGCCGAGCTCGGTGTAATCACCGGCAACCGCTTGCTCCAGAGCGTCGAGCAGTTTTGGTACGGTCAGCGGC
>CALEHF010000041.1 GCA_937876125.1 uncultured bacterium | reverse complement strand
AGATCGGATGGGGGTGGCCTAGTCAACGATGGTCCTCTCGGGGAGCGACTCCAGGGCTCCTGAACACTAGCAAGTTCGCAAGCGTTCATCGAGGTTTGCGCCAACTACGATCAGGCTCTCTCAAAACGCGTGGATCAGCTTGGGAGGAGCACCCCACCGCCTCTATCATCGAGGGTCTAGCCGACGTTGCGTTAGTGCCTAAAAATCTCCGCATCCAAGATCTCAACCACCACATCGCGGTAGTCGTTCACGTCAAGTTTCCTACGGAGTTCCCTTAGGCCGTCGATGAAGTTGAGGTCCATTAGAGCCTGCATTGCGTCGAGCAGCTTCTGCTCTGAGGTTGGCGGTGCGAGCGCGCGCGCGATCAAGCGGTCGGAAAACACCTTACGACTGTCGGTCAGCTTCACATCGAGGTTTCCGCTGTCGGCTGCAGCCATCCGCTGAGCACTCTCAACTTCCAAAACCGATCTCATCAAGTTCATCGACGTGTTGTTTGGGAGCGCCTCCAGTGCCCACTCTACCGCAGCATCGGTGACTTCGGAGTTCTTGGCTCGCGGTATATTATATAGCAGTGTGGCTTGCAGTGTTTCATTTTGAGTGTGAGACGCAATCGTGAACATATCTCGCTCAAACTCTGGGATCTGGTTCTCTGCGCTACTGTCCGGGGGGAGCCCGGCAACGGTAAGCAACGCATTCGCGTACATGGTCAACCGAGCCTCGTTGTCATCAACCAAGAACGCTGCGTACACGCCTGGAGTCAATCCAGAGTCGTTCTGCAGAATCGATCCGATATGATATCCAGAGTATGCCATTGCGCGCATACCGTTCGTCGTGAAGTCGGTTGCTTCAATCAAGCGCGTCAGTTGTTCCAACGCCTCGACCGGTGGATGCGTGTTCATGATATCGGCGAGAATGTCCCGGATTTCCTCTAGTTCTTCCAGCTGAGTTGGGCCGTCACCATCCACCAGTTCAAAGTAGCGGGCGTACTTCTCCTGGGGGTCCGGAAGGAGAGACGATTCCTCGTCGAGGTCTTGGTCCAATTCCGAGAAAGCGCTGGGGACTGGCGATGCAATGGCGAACTCAGAAGGGTTCTCCACCAGTGGAGAGGCATCGGCTTCTCCCGCCTGGATGATGGATGCGGGCTCGTCGAGTGCCCGCCTCCCCGGCATTACCAACCACAACAGAAGTAGGAGCAGCAAGGCTGCAACCGGAATGACTCGGGTCTTCGCCACAACGCACCTTTCTTCCTTTGGAGGACGCCGGTGGTGCTGATCTGTCACCACCGGCAATCAATCGAAATCAGAGCAGGCTGCATCGAATGCTTGGCCCCCCCTGCCTCAGGACCAGGATTCAAGACGTTACAGGCGCCCGTGCTGCAGGTGAAGTTCCAGCGCGTTTCGATTTTCTGAACGCCAGGGTATCACAGCGGTATTGCAGCTGGGGTCGCCCCTCTCTCCGTTGGGGGATGAACAGCATATGCGTGGTCGATCCTCCGTCGGCGTCCCCCGCACGGGGCCGAAGGTGTCTGGCGTGCGAGGCCCGGATTCCTTACCGGTCAACTTCAGAACTCCTGGAATTCCGACGGGAGACCGCTGCGGGGGGCAGTGCACGTAGTGCCGATAGCGGACACGGGTTCCGACGACTCGCCCAGTTCTGATTCGCGCCCAGCCGTCCCTCGCTACAATCCCTCCCATGTCGGCACAAAAAGACACCTCCGGTTACCGCCTCCTGCAATCGGGGGACGGCCGCAAGTTGGAACGCTTCGGAGCCGCGGTCATCGATCGCCCGTCCCCGGCGGCGGTATGGTCGCAGAAGGATCCCGCGGCGTTCTCCCGAGCCGACGCGCGCTTCGAGCGCGACGCCTCGGGGCGCGGTCGTTGGCGGGTGCGCAACACACTGCCGCGACCGTGGGAGATCGATTTCGCCGGCATCAAGTGGGCACTGCGCGCAAACGACTTCGGCCACATCGGGATCTTCCCCGAGCAGGAATCGAACTGGCGGTGGATCGCCGCCGAGACGAAGCGCATCCAAGCGAGTGGTGCCACACCGGAAGTGCTGAACCTGTTCGGCTACACCGGCGGGAGCACGCTCGCGGCCGCGCGGGCGGGCGCGCGCGTCTGTCACGTCGACGCCTCGAAGACCAGTACGCGCATCGCGAGAGAGAACGCCGAGGGCTCCGGCCTCGGCGAAGCCCCCATCCGCTGGATCGTGGAAGACGCGCTTCTCTTCGTCGAACGCGAAGTGCGCCGCGGCCGTCACTACCACGGCGTCATCCTCGATCCACCCAGTTACGGTCGCGGGCGTCGCGGCGAAGTTTGGCAACTCGAAGACTTGGTGATGGAGCTCCTCGGGAAGTGTCGCGCGGCGATGGGGGATGCACCCCAGTTCTTCCTCTTGACCGGCCACTCCCCCGGATTCACGCCGATGGTGCTCGCCAACCTGGTCGGCACTCTGTTCGACGGACCGATCGATCCCAATGAAATGGTGATCCCGGCCGACGACGGCCGCCCGCTTCCGAGCGGTGCGAGCGCGCGTTGGTCGAGTGCGAAGAGGAACGTGTAGTGCTCTACGATGCCGAACCGATCTCGAGCCTTCAGAACTCCCGCGTGAAGGCAGCGGTGCGGCTGCGCGATCGCCGCGACCGCGATCGCGATCGTCGTTTTCGGATCGAGGGGTACCGCGAGGTGCTGCGTGCTGTGAAGTCGGGGCTTCCCATCGAAGAGCTCTTCTTCTGCCCGGAGATGTTCCTCGGCGTCAACGAAGAGCCGCTCATTCACCGAGCGATCGAAGAGTGCGGCGCCGCGGAGGTCGAAGTCACTCCGCCGGTCTTCCAGAAGCTCAGTTATCGCGATCGCCCCGACGGTCTCCTGGCGATCGCACCGATCCCCACTTGGGACCTCCCGAGCCTCGAGAGTCGAGCGAAGTTCAGCGAGACGCCCCTTATCTTGGTGGCACAGGCGATCGAGAAGCCGGGCAACCTCGGCACCATGCTGCGGACGGCGGATGCGGTGGGGATCGACTGTGTGATCGTCTGTGATCGCTGTACCGACATCTGGAACCCGAACGTGGTCCGCGCGAGCGTCGGCACTCTGTTCACGGTGCCGGTGGCGGAAGGGGAGAGCGCAGAGGTGCGCGCGTGGCTCCGGGAGCGCAACATCAGGCTCATCGCGACGACCCCCGACGCAGAGACTCTGCACACCAACGCAGACCTCACCACCCCGCTCGCCCTCGTCGTCGGGAGCGAACAGTACGGGCTCGATGAATCGTGGTTAGCTGAGGCGGACCAGAAGGTTCAGATCCCGATGCGAGGCGATGCCGACTCACTGAACGCGGCGATCTCGGCGGCGGTGGTTCTCTTCGAGGCGATCCGTCAGCGCGGAGGCGTGTAGCCGGTCGACCCGACTACCGATCCACACGCCGAAGGGCACGCTCGATCCGATCCCAATTGAACGCGGGCCCCGGATCGACCTTCTCCGTCGAGCCGTGATGGTGCCCGACGATCCCCGCGTCGCTCCCCACACCACCGCCCGCGAAATCGATGACCGAGGTGGGCACGTTCCCCTTCTCATCGCGGGGGACCGTGGGAGGGATCGCGGGAAGCACGTTGCACAGGGCGACGACCAGCCTCTCGAGCGCGCGGTACTGTGCCTCGGTGAAATCGGCCTGCACCACTGCGCGACCGTTCATCGTTCCTGTGTGGTACCCGGCGGTCGCGGGGCGCGCCTCGAACTTCGAGGGGAAGCTCCCCGCGATCTTCTCAGGTCTCACCCGGAGTCCCCGCTCATCCTCGAGGTACCAGGCATCGAGGGTCGCGCGATCGGAGTAGGCGCCGATGTTCGCGATCTCGATCCCGATCGAGCGGTCATTGAGCTCGGCGGCATGCCAGGCACGCTCTTTCACGTCGAGGGTCTGGTAGACCGTGCCGTCGATATCGATCAGGAAGTGCGCCGAGAGTCCCCGGATGTCGTGAAGGACCTCGAAACAGCGCTCACTCGTCCCGCACGCATCGAAGTGCACGACCACGCGATCAACCACGCGGCGGAGGTCTTGGAGGGTCCACCCCTTCTGGGCCACTCGGGTCGCGATATCCTCGGGCAGCCCCCTCCGGAAGCTTCCATAGCGCGCGATGCGATTCGGCTGCTCCCTGGGGGCCGGTTCGGCGGGCTCAAAACGGCGGTGGGGGCGATAGGCGTCATACCCCCCGGGGTCATTCCAGAGAATCACGCGGGTCTCAGTGTGGAACAGGTAGCCGCAGACGCTGATCTCATCCCCGGCGCGGACGAGCGCCTCTCCACTCCTCGGGAAATGTGAACATGAGCAGAGGGATAATGTCAGGAAAGCCAGCAACGCACCAAACGACCGAGCGAGTACAGAGTGTTCAATGATGCGATCATCCATGTCTATGTCACCCCAGATCGTGCGTACAGCGGGTTTCTCGAAGGCGGTGTCAGTTCTACATGAGACGGCCGATGCATATACTAGGGGTTGACAATCATGCGAGTGCGGTCTATCCTCGGCCTAGCTGAAGCGGTTCGACGTGCGCTGCAGAGGCTACTATATTGCACCGTTACCTGCCATTTGTTATGAAACTGACCATTGAGGAGCACGGAATGTCGGCCGATTCAGTCGCAAGTCTTCGGGGGGGCTCTACTCCCCCAGAGGGCGCGATCCATCTGAGGTTCGTTTTCCGCGGGAGTGAGGCCCCCTCGTCGAGTCAGCAGGCACCATGGAGGTGATGCCATCGGAACAGCCAGCCAACGGCCAGGACCCCGATCGGTACCTTGGTGAAGCTCCTGCTGTGGGTGGGGGATCGGAGCAACTCTTGGAGGAGCTCCGCCAGAGAGGGATACATCCAATGGAGGTTGAAATTACCAACCTCGAGAAGCTGGACCTCAAACAGTTGCGGCAACTGGTCGCCCTGAAGGAGAACAGCAAACAGCTCACGAAGCTCGAAAATCGGCGACAGCGCCTGAAAAAGGAGTTGGAAGAGACCGAGACTGAGATTCGTCATTTCCTCGGACAGTATCCCGAGGTGCGAGAGTTCCTGGCAGCGAGCGGGGCCGTTTCCGGCCGCCGATTGACTGCATCGGGGCGTCGCCCTCGGGGTTGGGTCCAGGATCAGGTGCAAATGGTGCTCGAAGCCGCAACTGGGGCTTTGACACCCGCCGAGATCCGCGACCGTGTCGCCGAGCGACACCCGGAAGAAGCGACCAAGAATCTCTACCTCGCGATTTTCCAGCACTTGCGTCGTCGCGATCAGTTCGAGCAGGTGGAGAATGGCGGATGGCAGCTGACGGACAAGGACTCAAGCTAGTCCGATTCCGCGGCGCTGTCCGAACCTTGCGCGTACATACCTCCGGGGGGGGGTGCGTTCGGCTCTGAGCCACGGTGTGCCTGAGCTGACACCGCTTCTCCCCGCACAGTTTCTCCTCAAAAGGGCCCGTTCTCCTCAAATGGGCCCGCTGCTTCTCCCCGACAGAACACCGGTCGCCCTTCACGAGCCGCCCCGAGCTCTCCGGGCTCCATTTCGGGCCTCTGCTCGTTCTGTTCCCACCTCTTCCGAACCGCCGGTCGCCGCCGATACTCCTTGGAGCGGGCTCGCGCACTCCCTCCTCCTGTGATACTGAACTCGCGTGCGAATCCCGAAGCACCTCCGTGATGCTCCGACGACACATCGGAAGGAATACTCCCCATGGATCGCCTCATTTCGTTCAAGACCGTCATTCAGGCCGTCGGGATCCTCGTGATCGCCACGGTGGCTGGCCTCTCCTACAACTCGGTACGCGGGGAGGGGAAGGTCGAGTTCGGGCGGCAGTACCTACCGAAGCAAGCTGCCGAACAGAAGTTGGCGAAGAGCGGAAAGACGCCCAAGAACCCGCCCGTGACGCCGCTCGCGAACGGCGGAACTGAGATCAACCCAGCCAAAGACCCCACGACGACAAGCGGGGGGAACCCCGCCGGGTCGACGGGCACCACACCCGTGGTTCCGACCCAAGACCCCGAAATCGCAACCGGCGGAACGGGCGAGGTCGAAACCACACCGCCGACCCCCCCGCCGGTCGAACCGGTCCAGCACGCCGACGGCCTCCAGCGGATGGGAGCCCTCGACTGCAATGATCTCTTGGGGAGCGATATCGCGGTGTTCGTCGACGCCCGAAAGCAAGAGGACTACATTGAGGGCCACATCAAAGGCGCGGTTCACTTGAGTCACTACCAGTCGACCACCCAGATCGAAGAGGTGCGTCCGATCCTCGAGAACGCGTTCATGATCATCGTCTACTGCAACGGTGGCGACTGCGAGGACAGCATCAACTTGGCCCTCGACTTGACCACCACCTACGGGTTCTCGAACGAATCGGTCTACGTGTTCGAAGGAGGCATGGAAGAGTGGAAGCAGAACGATTTCCCGATCGTCAAAGGGGAGAGTCGTGACTGAAGCAGTGACCGAGCTCGCCGAGCCGAAGAAGTCGACCCCGGGCTTCGCGGGAGTGCCCACCCTGATCGCGCGCCTCATCGTCGGAGGCATCTTCGTGAAGTACGGGCTGTCTAAGATCGGCGATCCGCACCTGTTCCTGAAATCGATCGAGTCCTACAAGATTTTGCCGCTCGATCCGCCGACGCTCATCAACTCGATCGGCGTGATCTTGCCGTGGATCGAGATCGTGATCGGTGTGCTGCTCATCCTGGGGCTCGCCCGGCGCGGCGGCGCCACGATCAGCTTCGTGATGTTGATTTTCTTCACGGCGGCGATCGCAAACCTTGGCTACGACTACCACCTCAAGAATCCCAACATTGCACTCACCGCGATCAAGCTCGACTGCGGTTGCGGTGGGGGTCCCGTGAACGTCGCGCTAAAACTGCTCACGAACTCGGGGTTGATCCTGCTCTCCGCGTTCTTGATGCGATCGAGCAGCCATCGTTTCACGTTCAAGCCGGGAGGCTGACAGCCGGTCGCGAGCCAGTCGACCTGACGCTCGCGAAAGTAACGAACGGTCCGTTCGTCAAACGATGACTCGAGCGATCCTCCTTTTTCCCGTTTGCGGGGGAGAGGAGGATCGCCTTGTGTCTGGAGTTGTATCAGCGGTATCACGGGGTGATGACAGACGCAGGTCATGCTGCCCGAGAGGTCGAGAGGTGGCGGGGTAAATTCCGGCGGGGCAAAAAAAAGTAGCTGACCGGTCCGGCGGTCAGCTACTGGAAGAACGGGTTGTGAGAACGCGGAAGCGTGGGTGGGGCCGACTGGAGGTTCGTCCCCTGCTTCCAAGGAAGGCTTTGGGTCTCGGCGGCCGTCTCTTGCCGCCTCGTTCGAGTGCGTGGTGTTGCACTCGACGGCTCACCTATCGCAATGCAGTGGCCAAACTCGACTCTGACCGACGAGACAATCTTGCAAGATTGGGTATGGTGGTGGTTTGGATCTACACGATGCCCGGGAGAAAATCTTTAAGATCTTTTGGGCCCTGGACTCATGCGACACACGTCACAGGGCCGCCGGAAACGGCCGATGCCGGGTGGCGTCCAGCGGCCACAAGAGGCCAAAATCAGAGCCGGGGGGTAGGCAATTTGAGCCGAGCCACTCGCGGCAATCCCGACCGACAGAACTCTCACGACCGGAGGCGTTGATGATCCGCTCCCTCGCATTCCTGACTCTAGCAGCCATCGTCTTGGTCACCGGATGCGCGGGGGGGGGCGGCTCGACAACGCGGCAACCCGCGGCCGCGCTCACGGCGACGCGTGGTGAATCCAACTCGCGTGACACAGTCGGGCAACGAGTCAAAGTGCTGACCTACAACATCCATCACGGCGAGGGGACCGACGGGCGCTTCGACCTCGATCGGATTGCCAGGCTGATTCGCCGCACGGGCGCGGACCTGATCGCCTTACAAGAGGTCGATCGCCACACCGCCCGAGCGGGGGGACTCGATCAGCCGAAAGTGATCGCCGAGCAGCTCGGTCTCCAGCACGCGTTCGGAGCCGCGATGCCCTATCAAGGCGGGCATTACGGGGAGGCGATCCTCTCGCGCTGGACCTTCGCCCTGCCCCGCGTCGTTCCGCTGCGAGCTCCCGAGGGTCAGGAGCCGCGCGTGGCCCTCGAGGTGGCGGTTCAGCCGTGGGGAGAGAAGGGCGATGCGATTCGGTTCATCGGGACCCACCTCTCGCACGAGTCGCCGAGCACCCGACTGCAGCAAGTTGCCGAGCTGAAGACATCGCTCGAGAGTGATCCGATTCCGGCGATCCTCGTCGGTGACTTCAACTTCGAGCCCAAGACTCCGCAGTACGGCTTGATCCTCGAAGGGTGGCTCGATACCGCGCGAAAGTTCGGGAACGCGGGTGCCACATTCCCCTCGTCCGGTCCGAACCGGCGCATCGACTTCGTCTTCGCACGCCCGAAGGATCGTTGGCGAGTGATCTCCGCCGAGGTGATCGCCGAACCGACTGCGAGTGATCACTGTCCCGTTCTCATCGAGCTGGAGTTGCTGCCTCTCGAGGGGAGCCCGTGGAGCGAGATCCCCGGACAGTAGTCGCTCCCAAGTCGTCAACCCAAATACGAACAAGCGGGCGCTCCCCGAGGGGAGCGCCCGCTTGCACGGTATCAGCAGTGAAACGTCACTATCCTATTTTCAACAGGCTGCTACGGGCCGTAGCTCGCCATCAGCTCACGCACGCCGATCACTTCTTTGCGCACCCCGGGGAGCGACTCGTAGACGATTCCACCCGGCTCGAACATGTCGCTCGAGTAGAGGATCTTCAGCTCGCTGGCGAGCCGGAACCAGATCATGGAGGTGGCGAGGCTCGTCTCGCCCATCGACATGACGCTATCCTCGGCCATCAAAGCCCCGACGATCGTCGCGTTTCCGCTCGTCTTGATTTCTACGTACGGGTTCCATCCGGCGATCACGACCAAGCCGCTCCACTCGAGTGTTCCGAGGACATCGAGGAAGGCGCGTCGGGTCGGCGTGTTGTTGACGTCGATGTTCGGGTCGAAGTCGTCGCGGATCACCAAGATACCCGCGCCAGAAAACGTGTCTCCCGCGTCGATCTGGAGACCGCCGGTCACGATCGTGACCTGAGGGGTGGCGACGCTCCCGTAGGTTCCGCTCAAGCTACCGCCGGTGAGCAGGTTCGCGGAAGCGCCGCTCGAGTACTGGTTCCAGATCACGTCGATGTAGTCCTGCACGTCCGGCACCGACTCGTCGATCGGGTAGGCATAGTCGGCATCGGTGCTGGTGGTGGAGTAGCTGGTCAGAGGGGACGGACTGAGACCCGCCGTCGCCGCGGTGCCGCCCGCCGAAAAGTCCATCCAGGCGCGTGCGTTTTGCTGGCCGACCGGGTTCTTGCTGACGAGAAGAC
>CALEHF010000040.1 GCA_937876125.1 uncultured bacterium | reverse complement strand
TGGTCCGGACGCCACTCCAGCTTCTGGCTCAACCCTTGCGCCACCCCCCCCTTGGCTGGCACTTCTCCGATCGGACTTCAGTCACCGCGGCTTCTTCTTCGAGGACGACGCGCGCTTGGTCGACTATGAGCGATTCGAAGAGCGCTTCGGCAATGACGATACCGTCGTCCTCGGGGTCGAAGTAGAGGGGGGAGTCCTCGACGAGGAGGCATGGGAGCGGGTCGCGGCGATCGCTCGGGAAGTCAGCGAGATCCCGGGCGTCGCGACAGTCGAAGCCGACACAGATCATGCTCCTGGAGCGGTCCTCGCGAACGGCGTTCCCGAGGTGCTGGTTGGAACCCTGGTCAGCGCCGATGGCACTCTGGCGCTGATCGTCGGTTCGTTGGAAGGGGAACCTGACGCGAAGAGTGTGACGCAAGCACTCGAGGCGATCGTCGCACGCCAAGACGAACGCACCACTGTGCACCTCACCGGGACGCCGGTCATCACGGCAGCATTCGAGACGGTCGCGGCGAACGACCTGGGCCGCCTCGTCCCGATTGCGGTGGCCGTCATGATCCTTGTCCTCTTGCTCCTTTTGCGCAGTTTCGTCGTGGCATTTGCCGCGCTGGTCGCGATCGCTCTCGGCGCGATCTCTGCGATGGGAGTGGCGGGGCTGATCGGCGCTCCGATCAACAACCTCACGCTGGCGGTGCCGCAGATCTTGGTCGCGATCGGAACCGCCGGCTGCGTGCACCTCCTCTCCGCCTACCGCGATGCGCGGCGAGATGGCCGAGACACCGCGGGGGCCATGCGACACTCGCTCACTCTGAACGCCCGACCGATGCTGCTCGCGTCGGGGACGACGGCGGTCGGCTTCTTCAGTCTTGCCATCTCCGACCTGAAGCCGGTCGCGACCCTGGGCCTGGTCGCGGGCTCCGGAACGTTGCTCATCGTGGCGTACACGTTTCTCGTCACCGTGCCGCTGGTCCGACACCTCTCTCCGTACAAACGAGCCCCGATAATGCGCCAATCCAGCGATCCGTGGACCCCGTTCGTCGGGGCTCTCGTCCGCTGGTCCCCGGCGATCTTCATCGTCGCCGCGGTCGCGGCCCTCCTCGGCGGCCGCGAGCTGACCAGGGTCTCGATCGACTCCGATCCGCTCCGCTACTTCCCGCCTCGCATGGAGGTGCGCCATGCCACCGAGCGGATCGAGGAGAAACTCGGGGGGATGCGCGGGATCGAGATCGTCGTCGAGGATGCCCATCTTGCGAGCACAAAGGAGGCGACCGCCGAGCTTCGCAGCTGGCTCTTGACCGATCCACGTATCTCGCGAGTCATCGGCTCGGAACACAAGGGATCGCCCGGGGGGCCGCGCTGGCTCGCCAAGGACGGCGGCACCGAGCGCCTGACGGTGAACTGGGATCGAAACACATCACAGGAAGTGCTCACGAGGAGTG
>CALEHF010000039.1 GCA_937876125.1 uncultured bacterium | reverse complement strand
CCAACGACTACGGCGAGAACGCGCTCTACCGAGGGCTCGGCGATGGCACCTATCAAGACGTGGCCGCCGCGGTCGGGGTCCTCGACGTCGGGAACGGCATGGGATCGACCTGGGGCGATCTCGACTGCGACGGCCAGCTCGATCTCTACGTCTCGAACATGTCGTCATCGGCAGGAAACCGGATCCTCAAACGATTCGCGGACCGACAGCGCAGCAGCACCGAGAACGTGCTCTTCAAGCTCGCGGGAGGCAACAGCGTCTTCTTGCAGCGCGGCGGCAAATTCGAGCGCCTCGACCCGAAAGCAGGCGGCATCGGCGCGAGTTGGGCTTGGGGATCATCGCTTCTCGACCTCGACCTCGACGGTGATCTCGATATCTACGTCGCGAACGGGTTCATCTCGGGGGACTCCCTCAAGGATACCTGAAGCGTGTACTGGCGCCACGTCGTGGCGTCGACGATCGCGGAGGCGAAGACGGAGGAAACGAAGAAGGTCATCGAGGCCGCCGCGATCACAGAAGAGCGCGCCGGAAGCGACACGTACGTCGAGAACCACATGGCTCTGATCTTCCAAGACGGTCTCTCCTTCAGCGGCTTCGAGCGGAACCCGGTGTTCATCTCCCGGGTCGCGGACCCCCAAGGCTCGATGTCGTTCCAGGACCTGTCCGATGTTTCCGGGGGCGATCTGGTCGAAGATTGTCGCGCGACGATCGCCTGCGACTTCGACGACGATGGCGACCCCGACCTCTTCACCAACGCGATTCAAGGCGAGTGCCACCTGCTGCTGCGCAACGACATGGGCGCAGGAAAGGGGCGTGGGTTCGTGAAGATTCGTCTGCGCGGAACCACCGGGCACGCCTCGGCCGCGGGAGCGACCGTGCGGGTGACCCGAGGGGACAAGAAGCAGGCGCAGGTCCTTTCGATCGGCTCGGGGTACGCGTCACAGAATCCCGGAGAGTTGATCTTCGGGGTGGGCGAGGACGCCTCCGTCCTGGTGTCGGTCCTCTGGCCGGGGGGCGCGGAAGAGTCGTTCGGCAGCGTAGCCGCGAACTCACGACTTCGCTTGGTCGAGGGGAGTGGAGCGCCGGAGTTCATCGTGCCGCGCACCTTCCGCTTCGCCGATCCACCTCCGCGCGGGGTTTTGTTCGCCGTCGGAACGAAGCCCACGCCGCTCACCTTGATTCTCCCCGACGGGAAGACGACACCGCTCACCCTCGGAGGTGGGAAGAAAACGTTGGTCACCTTCTGGGCGACATCCTGCGCGGCGTGTCGCGAGGAACTGCCGCTGCTCGACCGACTCCACAAAGAAGGTGCCGTACGAGTCGTCACCGCCTCCATCGACCCGCCGGAGCGTGCGCACCTGCTCGAACAGATCGGGGAGCGCCTCTCCCTCACCATGCCACTCCCGCGCATCGATCGCGCGGAGGCGTCCCGTTGGCTCGAAGTCGATCGCATGCGCATCCCCCTGACCTTGGTGTTCGACGAGGAGGGTGCGCTCTCGCGGGTGATCGGTGGCGCACTCACTGAAGATGATTTGCGAGAGTAGCCACATGCACCGATGGATCGTTCTCAGCCTCGCCGGGGTTCTCGTCTGTGGCCTCGAAAGCGGCTGCGAGACGCAGTCGTCTCCGGATCCGACTCAGCCAATGGCACCGCCGAGCCCAGGTCAGCTTTCGAAAGCAGAGCTGTTCGCCGCGCGACACCGCGCCTGGTTGCACGCGGAGCGCGACTCCGAAGAGGGTTTCCACGCCGCCGAGGAAATCCTTCGGGAACTCAGCACGCAACCGACCCCCGATCCGCTCGACTGTCTCAACTGGGTGCGCGCTTCTCTGCGGATTGAAGACGCCCTGGAGCCAGAAGCCGCGACCGCCCTCAGGGACGCGCTCGAAGCGGTCCAGGAATCTCTCGGGGAGCGAACCCCTCCCGACGTAGACTTCCTGCGCGCGGTCGTCGCCATGCGAGCCCGGGAGCCACAGCGCGCCCTCCCGCCGATCACGCGCGTCACCGAAGCACGTCCCGGATCCGTGCCTGGGTGGTACCTCCTCGGTCGGGTTCACGAGGACCTCGGAGACCTGGCTGCTGCGCAGGTCGCGTTCTCCCGGCTCCTCGCCCTCGACGCGTCGCACCGACCGGCCACCTATCACCAGATGCTGGTCCTCGGCCGACTCGGCCGGAAGGCCGAGTCGGAAGCGATGCTCGCCCGCTTTGATGCGTTGCCGACGGAAGGAAAAGCGGATCCCGAGCGCTGCTCGTTCACCGAGGTTTCGTTCCGCCCGCCGGAGCTGAAACCTGAACCTCCGATCGCGCTGACCTTCGCCCTGGTTCCGCCTGGGGAACACTCCTTCAAACTCGAGTCTCCCCTCCTTCAAGTCATCCCTCGCGAGATCTCCGCCCCCAAAAGCCGTCGGTGGGCGGTCCTCGCAGATGGTCTGACGATGACGGATGAAGCGGGAGACCTTCGCCCCCTCAGCGGGAACCGGGCGCGGACCCTCGCGTGGGGGGCGCTCGATCCGGAGGGAAGTCGCATCGGCCTTCTGGCGCTCGATGTCACGCGCGATGGCAAGCCTGCTTCGGAGCTGCGCGAAGTGCTGACTGTCGGTGGCGGAGTCGAGAGCAACACGCCGGAAACGCTCTCCACCAACGTAATTCAAGCACCCGGCCCGATCCGAAACCTGCGGCTCGCAGATGTCGACCACGACGGCGATCTCGATGCGGTACTGATCACACAACGATTCGAAATCTTGCGAAATGACGGGGACGGCACCTGGATCCTGCTCCCGTCACTCGATGGAACTCCACCCCCCACGGGTAGCCCGGTACGCCTCGCTTTCGATGACTTCGACGGCGGCAACGATCTCGACTTGGTGTTTCCCGCCGTGGACGGTGCGCGCCTCTATTGGAACCGCCGCGATCACTTCGAGAACCTGACGATCTCTGAACAAGCGGGTCGAACGATCCTCTTCGCGGAGGACTTCAACGGAGACGGTCGGCCGGAGTTGCTCGGACTCGGAGGGGGCCCCGGTTCCACCATCACTCACTTCGACGAAAACGACGCTCCGCGGAGTGTGACGGTGAGCGGGGGTCCGGTCGTGCGCTTGGCCGATGTCGGCGACTTGGATGCAGACGGCGATCTCGATCTCGTTGTCGCCGACGAACACGCGATCACCTACCTCCGCAACGACCGCTCGGGATTCACTGCCGCGGGAACCATCGAACTACCTGGGGTCAGCACGCTCCGACTCATCGATTTCGATGGCGACTTGCGGCTCGACATTCTCGCCGTCGGAAGCGATCAGACCCCGCGCATCTATCAAACCGAGGGGAGCGGGAAGAACTCCGCGTGGCTCCTCCGCCTCGACGGACGCCGCGACCAGCGCGATGGCATCGGCTGCGTCGTCGAGCAGGTGGCGGGCACGCTCTGGCAAACCCGGATGGTCAAGACACCGGGCGGACTGCACCTCGGGCTCGGTGAGCGCCCGATGCGAATCCTCGACGGGATCCGACTGCGCTGGCCGGCGGGGATCATTCAAGCGCTCCCCTCGGACCGATTCGAAATCGCAGAAGACGGCGTCTCGCGCGTGCGCCAAAAGGAGGGGCTCGTCGCGAGTTGCCCCTTCCTCTTCGCGCGCGGGGCGGCTGGCTGGCAGTTCGTGACGGATGTGTTGGGGATCGCCCCACTCGACGAATGGCGTCCCCCGGGCACCCCCGCGCTTCTCGACCCAGAAGAGCATGTGCGCATTCCGGGGTCGTTCATCGTGTCCCTCGAAGGAGTGATCGAACTCGCCATCACCGAGGAGCTCCGCGAGATCACCTACCTCGACGCGCTCGAATTGCGCGCTGTCGACCATCCGATCGGCACCGCGCTCTACGCCGATGAGAGTACGACCCAGGGATCGATCGTGCCGCTGCGATTGCTGGTCGTCGTGGAGTCGACTCTGATCTCTCCGCCCTCGGTCAGCACGGAAAACGGAGAGAACCAGACGGCAGCGATCCGCCGTCTCGACCACACCTTCCTCCACCCTGAACACATCGGAGCCCCGCAGCTCGCCGGCTGGACCGAACCGCAGCGCCTGACGATCGCCCCCGTCGATGCAAACTGGCTCCTCTTGACGGGGCGGGTGGCGTGGTACGACTCGACCGCGGTCTACGCGCTCCATCCGAGCGCTCGAGGGTGGGCCCCTCCCCGACTTTGGGGAATCGATGCGAACGGTGCGCGGACCCTCCTGGTCGAGGAGGTGGGACTCCCCGCCGGGCTCGACCGCACCGTGCTCATCGCGCTTCCCGACGCTGCCCGCTCAATGGCGGCTTGGGAGCTCGAGTGTCAACACCGGCTCATGATCGACCGCCTCGTCGGAGGTCGCGCTGCGCCGCTCGTGGAGATCCCCGCGGGGGAGGGACGCATTGCGTTGCCGGGGGGAACAGCGTTGCGGGGGTGAAGATGTTGCCAGGGGGGACGGTGCTTTCCGTGTGGAGCGCGCCGCTGGTCACCGCGAGCCTGAGCTTCCACGGCTACTCGAGTCCGATCGGAGACCCGGCGAAGCACGAACAAACCTACGATCTCGAAGCGGCGGAGATCGATGGTCCGTGGCCGCCGGTGGGTGGCGAAGGCACCCCCCACGGCGATGTGCTCCCACTCCTCACGGCGTTCGATGATCAACTGGCGATCTTGCTCCCCGGTGAGCGCATCGATCTGCGGTTCACTGCGCCACCCCCCCTCGAGAAGGGGTTGACCCGCACTTGGTTTCTGACGGTCAGCGGCTGGGCGAAAGAGACCTCGTTCCATGGTCGCACCGGGACGACGATCGGGCCGCTCCCCTACCGAGGGATGACCGACTACCCGCCCGTCGGGGCGGGGACGACGCCGCGCTGAGGGAGTGACGGAGAGAGCGCCGGCAGCACCTGCGAATAGCGCCCCCTCTGGGTGCCCTACGGTACAATCCTGCCCATGACCCCAACAACCGACGCCCAGAAGAACGACGCACCAGCGGAGACCACCATGGAGCCATTCGGATTCACCCTCAGTCGCCCCGCGAGCCCTCTGCCGACGGAGGACGAGTTTTGCCCACGTGGAGGTCGCGCGTCCTTCGCGGCTTGGAACTGCTTTGGGACCCTGTCCCTCGAAGAGGCCTACCAACTTTTGCTCGGTGACCCGGTCACCATCGAGGAGCAGTTCGCCCATATGGGGCCGGTGGCGTTCGACTACTACTTCCCGGTCATCGATCGCTATATTCGTGGAGTCGATCCGAGAGACCCAGAGGACAGCCGTGAGGCTCGTTCGCTCGGGTACACCGTCGCGGTGCAGTTAGTGGACACGATCGATCCGCGGCTGAATGCCGAGATCTCCGATCTGGTAAGCCACGTTCTCACACACCTCAGCGACTACGCTCCTCACAAGACGGCACAGCGAAAAGTTGCGGGGGCTTGGAAACGGGTGGAGAAGAAACTGCGGCGGTACTGAGTCGAGAACGTGCTGCTCGCCCCACCGATGATCGGAGTCGATGAGCATCCTCGCGCTGAGCCTTCTCCTGACGCTTCTCCCCGCTGCGCCACCTCCCCTTGCATGTGCAGTGTCGACGATTCCGCCGACGCCCGAGGAGGCGGCCCGCGATCCCCGCCCATCCCCGATGCCAGAAATTGACCCCACTGCGGACCCGCAGCCCACCCCTTGGTTGGACCGCGTCCTCGCCGCCCCCGCGGATCTCGCCTCGCTGTTCGACAACTTCCACGGATTTGTCTCGCGTCAGCTGATCGACCGGAGCGATGCCATCGATCGGTTCTTCGGCGACGCCCAGATCGAGGACGACACCCGGGTCGCTCTGCTCCGCTTTCGACAGGAGTTCGTGCAAGCGGAGGGGGGAGAACTCTTCACTCGATCCAAGCTCACGGCGCGGGTCCCCTTCCCCCGGATCGAAGAGAGATTTCGGATCGTGATCGATACGACGTCCGATGAAGACGAGCTGATCGGCGACACGCTCGTCACTGAACCGGTCGAGCGCGAGAGCCTCGCGGGTGTGGAGTACGCGGTGCCGATCTCGAGTCGTTCCTCCGCGAACCTCGATCTCGGGGGCAAATTCGACGGCGGCTTCAAGACTCGGACAGAACTCAAGCTGAAGCGTACCTGGCTGCCAGGGGATTGGCGGGTGCGCATTCTCGAGGGACTCCACTGGCGCGATGGCGAGGGCTTTGGCGAGCGCACCCGGCTCGACTTCGATCGATCGGTCGGATCTCTCTCCGTGCTGCGCTCTCGCACCGAGGCAGAGTGGTCGGAGACCAGCCGCGGCGTCGATCTCGACCAGAGGTACTCGGTGACGAGGGCTCTGAGCGTGAAGACCGCACTCTCCGGGACAATCGGCGTCGAACTGCACACTCGCCCCAGCTGGATCGTCGATGGCTACAGTGCGGAGATCCGGGTTCGGAGGCAGCTGCATCGCAAGTGGCTCTTCTTGCAGATGACCCCCCGGGCGGACTTCCCTCGGGACCGTCGCTACGAGTTCACGCCGCAGCTGGTCATCTCGATTGAAATCCGATTCGGCGAGGCGCTCCCCTCGTCTCGCGCACGTTGACGAGCCGAAGGGAGGCGGTCCGAGACTCGCAAAACCCCGGGATTCTCCATTTCGGGCCCCCAGGCGGGTTTGACAGCGGTTGGGGGGGCCGCTACGATCCTCGGCTCACTCTCGGCCCCCTACGTGTGGCGTGGGCCTCGAGAAGCAGCTGCCCGACGCAGCTGGACCCAAGAAACCGTCCATTTCGAGCGAGCAGGAGGCCCTCATGGCCAAGGGGAAGAAAGTCGGACGTGAACACGTCTGGCTCCAGTGCACCGAGTGCAACATGCTGAACTACCGCACCAGCATGAACCTCAAGGGGGGCCTCCCCGAGAAGATGAAGGCCGGCCTGCAGAAGTACTGCTCGAAAAGCCGCACCCACACCCTGCATAAGGTGAAGCGGAAGTAGTTCCGGCAACCTCAGTAGCTGTGAGCGAGATGAGACCCGCGAGGCGCCAAGGCGCCGTGCGGGTTTCTTCGTGGGCGGGTTTCTTCGTGGGCGGGGTTCTTCGTGGGCGGGGTTCTTCGTGGGCGGGATTATCGC
>CALEHF010000038.1 GCA_937876125.1 uncultured bacterium | reverse complement strand
CCGGCGCCAACAAGGCCGACTGCGCCGCGGGACCGCGAGCACCAAGACTCGTGCGGAGATCAAAGGATCGACCCGCAAGCCTTGGCGCCAGAAGGGAACCGGCCGTGCGCGTGCGGGAACGAAGAAGTCCCCGATCTGGCGCGGTGGTGGAGTGGTCTTTGGGCCTCGCCCTAGGAGTTACGATTACGGGCTCCCGAAGCAGCAGCGTCGCCTCGCCGTCCGGCACGCGCTTCTTTCCAAGATTCTCGACGGCGAAACGAGGGTGATCGAGAGCTTCGACGCCTCGAACCCCTCGGCGAGCTCCATGCAAAAAGTCATGACGCGCATGGATCTGAACGGGACCTGTCTGGTGGGGCTCGCCACCGACATGGCCGCCGGCGATCGCCGCAACGTCGCTCTCTCCCTCCGCAACCTTCCGGGCATCGAAGTGCTCCCCGTGAGCGACTTCAACACTCTTGCCCTCATCAAAGCGCGCAACTTGGTCCTGACGAGTGAGGCCTTCGACGAGGTCCAGGCGCGCGAGAAGGCTATCGAAGGGAGTTCATCGTGAAGAACCCGCATACGCTCATCTCCCAGCCATTGATCACCGAAAAGGCGACCGATGCGATGGAGGACGGCGGCGTTTACGTCTTCAAGGTCGCGAAATCGAGCAACAAGATCGAGATCAAAGCTGCGATCGAAGAGATTTTCGATGTGAAGGTCCGGAACGTGAATACGGCGATGCAGCGCGGCAAGCGGAAGCGCATCGGCCGCTCGGTCGGGTTCACGAATTCGTTCAAGAAAGCGATCGTCACGCTCGTGCCCGGGCACAAGATCGACGTCCTGTAAGTCGAGTGGTCTTGCGGGAGAAGATAAGGGAAACCAATGGGAATCCGTAAATTCAAGCCGACTACGCCCGGCCGTCGTGATGGATCGGTCTCGGACTTCGCCGAGATCACCAAGACGAAACCGGAGAAGTCGCTCTGCGAGCGGATCTCGCGGAACGGTGGTCGCAACAACCAGGGTCATATCACCGCGCAGCACCGCGGTGGGGGACACCGACGCTTGTACCGGAAGATCGACTTCCTCCGGAACAAAGACGGTGTGCCCGCGAAGGTCGCGAGCATCGAATACGACCCGAACCGCACCTCGCGGATCGCGCTCCTTCACTACCTCGACGGCGAGAAGCGCTACATCATCGCGCCGCGTGGATTGCGGGTGGGAGAGATGCTCGAGTCGGGCGAAGTCGCCGAGCCGAAAGCCGGCAACGCGATGGAGCTTCGCAACATCCCGACTGGACTCGACGTGCACAACATCGAGATGATCCCCGGGCAGGGTGGCAAGTTGGCGCGCTCCGCTGGCATGAAGGTGCAAGTTCTCGCGAAAGAGGGAACGCGCGTCGTGCTTTCGCTCCCTTCCGGCGAGATTCGTCAGGTGCACCACCGCTGTCGCGCGACGATCGGAATCGTCGGCAATGAAGAGCACAGTCTGGTCAAGCTGGGCAAGGCGGGCCGCAACCGCTGGCTCGGCAAGCGCCCGAAGGTGCGCGGAACCGCGAAGAACCCCGTCGCCCACCCGATGGGTGGTGGTGAGGGTCGTACCGCGGGAGGCCGTCACCCATGCTCGGCGACCGGAGTGCTCTCGAAGGGCGGGAAGACCCGCTCCCCGAACAAACAGTCGAACAAGCACATCATCCGGCGCCGTAAGCGCCGGAAGTAATCGAGAGAAGGCCCAAACATGGGACGTTCGCTGAAGAAGGGTCCCTACGTGGACCTGAAGCTCCTCAAGAAGGTGCTCAAGGCGAAAGAACAGAACAGCTCCGACCCCATCAAGACGTGGGCACGGGCGAGCACCATCATTCCCGACATGATCAACATGACGTTCATGGTGCACAACGGCAAGGATTTCCTGCGCGTTGCGGTGACCGAGAACATGGTCGGACACAAACTCGGCGAGTTCTCGATCACACGGAACTACCGCGGTCACGCGGGCGGCAAGAAGTAGTGACCGTCCAGGTCGCGCGGAAGGCATGAATCGATGAAGACCAAGAGTGCCATCAAAACCTATCGTGCCAGTCACCGGTACGCGCGGGTCACTGCGCGGAAAGCCCGGTACGTGATGGACATGGTCCGCCACAAGCCGGTGGAGCGAGCTCTCGAGTCGCTCCGTTTCACGAGCCGGCGAGCGGCGCCGATGATCTCGAAGGTCATCCAGTCCGCACTGCAGAACGCGATTCAAGAGGGGGGCAAGCAGCCCGAAGATTTGGTCATTAAAGTGGCGCAGGCGGACGAGGGTCCGACCATGAAGCGGTGGCAACCGCGCGCCCGTGGAATGGCCTACCCGATCTTCAAGCGCTCCTCCCACCTCAAAATCGAACTCGCGGATCGCGCAGATGTCGCGGCCGAGAAGAAGGGCTAGACATGGGACAGAAGGTCAATCCGAAAGGGATCCGGATCGGGATCACGCGTGACTGGTCCTCGCGTTGGTATGCGACGAAAGCGGAGTTCGGCAAACTCCTCGTCGAAGACCAGAAGATCCGTCGGTTCATCAAGCACGAGTTCTACTCGGCTGGCGTGCCGGAGATCGAAATCGAGCGGGACGGACAAGTGGTGACGATCCACATGCACGCCGCTCGACCGGGGGTGGTGATCGGGCGGAAGGGTGCGCGCGTCGAACAACTGCGCGCCGACCTCGAAGCGATCACTCGCTCGAAAGTGCAATTGAACATCAACGAGGTGCAGAACCCCGACGTCAACGCACAGCTTGTCGCCGAGAACATCAGCGATCAGCTCAGACGTCGGATGCCGTTCCGCCGCGTGTTGAAGAACACGCTGCGCACCACCATGGACGCCGGCGCCAAGGGGATCAAAATCATGGTCTCAGGACGTCTCGGGGGTGCGGAGATCGCTCGCTCCGAGTGTCAGGTAGAGGGAAGCATCCCTCTCTCGACTTTGCGCGCGGACATCGACTACGGCCTAGCCGAAGCCCGGACCACCTACGGCGTCATTGGCGTCAAAGTGTGGGTCTACCGTGGTGAGGTCTTGGAAAAGGTGAAGGGAAAGAACCGCAATGTCCCGGATGCCAAAGAGGGTTAAATTTCGTAAGCCCCATACCGGCCGGATCCGCGGCGTCGCGACCCGAGGCAACTTCGTCGCGTTCGGCGAGTTTGGACTCGTGGCGATGCAGAGCGGCTGGATCACGGCGCGTCAGATCGAAGCCGGCCGTATCGCGGGGAACCACTTCCTGCGCGGCGAGGGGAAAATCCGCATCCGGATCTTCCCCGACCGCCCGATCACCGGAAAGCCCGCCGAGACCCGCATGGGTAAAGGAAAGGGTGAAGTTGACTACTGGTGCGCGATCGTGCGTCCCGGGCAGGTTCTCTACGAGATCCAGGGAGCCATCGAGCCGAGCGCCCGGATTGCACTGAACCGTATCTCGCACAAGATGCCGATCAGAGTTCGCATGGTCTCAAGGAGGCCGCAGGTATGAACACGTCAGACATCCGCGATCTACCGCAGACCGACATTGAGTCTGAGATCGCGAAGTGCCGCCAGAAGCTGTTCGACTACCGCTTCAGAGCCGGCCAAGAGGAGAAGCAGCGCGCCGGAGAGATTCGGTCGTTGCGACGCGACATTGCACGCATGATGACGGTCCAGAGTGAGCGTCGGATTGCCGCCCAGAAGGGCGAAGGAGACACCCATGGCCGCGGATGAGAAGAAGATTCGACGCACGGTCCGCGGGGTCGTGGTATCGAACGCCATGGACAAGACGATCGTCGTCAAAGCCGAGCGTTTGGTCGCGCACCCGAAGTACCGAAAGTTCATGCGTCGCCACACGAAGTACTACGCGCACGACGAAACGAACTCCGCGAATGTCGGCGACTTCGTCGAACTGTTGCTCGCGCGGCCTCTCTCGAAGAAAAAGCGGTGGAACCTCGACAGCGTGATTCGTAGTGCGCCGGTCGAGGTCGTAGGAGGCGGACAATGATCCAGATGCAGACGCGCCTGGATGTCGCTGACAACTCCGGCGCTAAAAAGGTCATGTGCATCAAGGTGCTCGGAGGCAGCAAGCGTCAGTTTGCCGGGATCGGCGATCTGATCGTCTGCTCCGTCAAGAAGGCGATTCCTTCGAGCGACATCAAAGCCGGTGAAATCGTGAAGGGCGTCATCGTCCGCACGAGGCACGCTGTCCGGAGGAACGACGGTTCGTACGTTCGGTTCGATAAGAACGCGATCGTGCTCGTCGACAAGGACGGGAACCCACGCGGGACGCGGATCTTCGGAGCCGTGGCGCGCGAACTGCGTCAAAAGAACTACATGAAGATCATCTCACTGGCCCCTGAAGTGGTCTGAGGAAGGAACTAGAGATGTCTCTCCTCAAGAAGAACGACACGGTCCAGGTGATCTCGGGTGAAGACAAGGGCAAGCGAGGCAAGGTTCTGATGGTCGATCGCGAGAACGACCGGATTACCGTCCAAGGAATCAGCCTGGTTTACAAGCACTTGAAGCGCTCGCAGAAGCACCCCCAGGGGGGCAGGATTCAAATGGAAGCGGCGATCCACATTTCAAACGTAATGTTGGTCGACTCGAAAGCGGGTCAACCAGTGCGAGTGAAAATGACCGTCAACAAAGACGGCAAACGGGTTCGCTCCTCGGCAAAGGGGGGACACCCGGTCTAACGATCCGGGGTGAAAGCCATGGCGAGACTAAAAGATAAATATCGAACCGAAATCATTCCGAAGCTCAAAGAGCGTTTTGGCGAAGACAACGTCAATGCGCTACCGCTGCTGCGGAAGATTACCGTCAATCGCGGAGTCGGCAAATCGATCGAGAACTCGAAGCGCCTCGAGGAGGCGGTGAAAGAACTCGCGGTGATCACCGGTCAAATGCCGGTGACGACCCAGGCGAAGACGTCGATCGCGACCTTCCGCCTTCGCGAAGGAATGCCGATCGGTTGCAAGGTGACTCTGCGCAATCGTCGCATGTACGAGTTCTTGGACCGTTTGATCAGCGTCGCGATTCCCCGGATCCGTGACTTCCGTGGATTGTCTGCGACGGCGTTCGATGGCCGAGGGAACTACTCGATGGGCCTTCAGGACCAGCTGGTGTTCCCTGAGATCAAAATCGATAAAGCGGAATTCATGCAAGGCATGAACATCTGTCTTACTTTCGACAACGCCGACGACGAGAAGTCGCACTTCTTGATGTCGGAATTCGGTTTCCCCTTCAAGAAGCCCAAGGAGAAGTAGTGGCACGCAAATCACTCATCCTCAAGCAGCGGAGGAAGCCGAAGTTTTCGAGCCGCGGATACAACCGTTGCCAGCTGTGCGGTCGTCCTCGCGCGTACTACCGGAAGTTCCAGGTCTGTCGGATCTGCTTCCGCGGACTCGCCTCCAAAGGTGAGATTCCGGGCGTCAAGAAGGCAAGCTGGTAGAGGGGCTGGAGAAGGACACCGCTAATGAGCATGACCGACCCGATTGCAGATCTCCTGACCCGGATCCGGAACATCAACAGCCTCGGACGCAAACGCGTCAGCGTGCCGTACTCCCGGATCAAAGAAGAGATTCTGAAGACCCTCCTCCGTGAGGGGTACATCGATCAATACGAGATGGAGGGGGATGGCCCGCAGCGAGCGTTGCGTGTCACCCTCAAGTACGGCCCCGAGGGCGAAAAGGTAATCACCCGGATCGATCGGATATCGAAACCGGGGTGCCGAGTCTACTCGGGTGCACAACAGCTTCCGCGCGTCATGCAGGGATTGGGGATTCTCATCGTCTCCACCCCGACCGGCGTGCTCAGCGACAACGAGGCTCGCACCAAGAACGTTGGTGGAGAGATCCTCGCGAGCGTCTGTTAGGGAGGCTGGACAATGTCGAGAATCGGAAGAAAAGTCGTCGCGATCCCCGCCGGGGTAACGGTTGACGTTCAGGGGCAAGCGGTCAGCGCCAAAGGACCCAAGGGCTCGATCTCGTGGGATGCCCATCCGGCGGTGTCGATTGCGGTTGAGGGGTCCGAGGTTCAAGTGACCGCGAACTCCACCGAGCGTATCGCCCGGTCGATGCACGGGACTGCCCGACAGTTGATCCAGAACATGGTTGTCGGGGTCAACGAAGGGTTTAGCCGTTCGCTCGAGATCATCGGGGTCGGCTACAACGCCAAGGTTCAAGGGGCTACTGTCGTCTTGCAGATTGGGTTTTGTCACTCGGTCGACTTGCCGATCCCCGAAGGTCTCAGCGTCGAATGCCCGGTCAACACGAAGATCGTCATCAAGGGCGTCGACAAGCAGTCGGTGGGGCAGTTCGCCGCCAACATCCGCCGAGTGCGCCCCCCCGAGCCCTACAAGGGCAAGGGGATTCGCTACGAAGGTGAACAGGTCCGCCGCAAGGCTGCGAAGGCCTCTGGCTCGTAGGCGGTTTCTTGAAGCCACTGCGGTTCTTGAAGCGCTGCGGTTCTTGAAGCCACTAGGTTTTTGAAGCCAGTCCGCTAGTAACTGAGGATCGATCATGGATGCGACCAAAAGAAAACACGTCCGTCACGCGCGACGGAAGAAACACATTCGGAAGACCCTCTCGGGGACCGCGACGCGTCCTCGTCTCAGTGTTTTCCGGAGCCTCGACCACATCTACTGCCAGGCGATCGACGATGAGCAGGGTGTCACCCTGCTCAGCGCGTCGAGCGTCAGTAAGGAGATCAGGGGCGAGATCGGCAAGGACACCGGAACTGTGAAGGGCGCCGAAATCGTCGGAACCCTCTTCGCCAAGAAGGCGAAGGACGCAGGGATCGGGATGTTCTCCTTCGACCGAAACGGTCGGAAGTACCACGGCCGGATCGCAGCGCTCGCTGACGCGGTCCGCAAGGAAGGGATCAAGGTCTAGAGCTGATGTCGGATACTCCGGATCAACCAAGCGGCCAGACCCCCTCGAGTCCGACCCCCTCGAGTCCGGCCCCCTCGAGTCCGGCCCCCTCGAGTCCGGCCCCCTCGAGTCCGGCCCCTAGCCCGGCCTCGGGCGCTGGCGGTGCTCCCGCCGGTGGCGGCGGTGGCCGCGGTCCAGGCGGCGGCCGCGGGCAGGCCCCCCAGGTCCGCCCCGGCGA
>CALEHF010000037.1 GCA_937876125.1 uncultured bacterium | reverse complement strand
CAACATCTCGAGCTTGTCGCGAACCTTTCCGAAGTGGTCGAGCGCACGCCCATTGTCAGCGTACTTCTTCTCCATCTTCTCGATCGCGGCGAGACCGTTCTTTTTGTCCTCGATGCGGACGCTGTGTTCGGCGATTCCCATCCAGAACTCATCGAAGTACGGTGCGGTCGGGCTCTCGACATCCATCTTCCTGCGGAACAGAGCGTACATCGCGGCGTTTCGCCCCTCGTTGATCGCTTCCGCCCTGGATTGATCGCGCCCCGCACTCTCGAGAGCTTTGTTCGCCTTCTCGACCTCTTTGCGGATGGGCCAGGTTTCGACCATGCCGAGGTACATGGTGCGGATCTCTTCGTTCAAGCTCTTCTTCTTTGCGAACTTGTTCAACTGCTTGAACTGGCGCTCCTTCGGGTCGAAGACCGCTTCGATCAGAGCGAGGTTCTGACGGTTGGCCTTGCCCTTCGAGCCATTGCCCGACTTTGCAACTAGAGCGCGCATCGACGTGAGGAGAGTGATCGGCTTCATCGCCGCCGTGAACGAATCCTTGTCGCTCGGGCGAGCTTCCTTCAGGACCTTGCCGGTCGAATCCATGAAGATGCAGTAGGGGAAACCGCGGCCACCCTTTTGTGCCAGCATCCCTTGATCGGGCTTGCCCGGGATCTGCGAGGTGATGTTCACGTACGGGATGAAATCCTTCGAAACTTCTTTCCACCAGTCCTGTAGGAGGGGACCCCCCTCCAATTGGTTACAAGGCGGTCATGGCGCGTAGCTACGGGTGAAGTAGCCGAAGATCGGCTTCCCGGTCTCCTTCGACTTCTTCATCGCCTCGTCGAGGGTGAGATTCCACTCGATCTTCTTCATGAACTCTTTGGCGAGCTTCTCTTCGAGCTTCTCCTCCAGCGACTGCCCCTGGGCAGCGCCGGTGAAGAGTAGGAGCAAGCTCATGCTCACGATGCAGCGTTTCAACATCACAATCCTTTCACCTCCGGCATAGGTACCTCAAACGAACAGCGCCCAACGCGGAGCGCGAGGGGGCATTCTGAGCCACGATGGCCGTCGTGAGAAGCCTCTTTCCTGCTGGAGGCCCCTTTGCAGGCTGCCCCTGGGGTGTCCTGGCTCTCGATCGAGAGCCCCTCGGCTGTCCAAACGGCGCCTCTACTGGTCGAGGTGCCCCGCATCGGAATCGCCCATCGCCACCGAGCCGCCGGGGAAATACTCCTTCCAACGGTTCGTCACGGCCGCCCCTGTGTCGGGATCGCAGAAGAGCTCCGCCGGGTAGGTGGGCTTGAAGCGCGCATCAATGATCACCGGCGCTTCATAGGCGGGGTGATTGCGGATGAGATTCGTCTCGCGGGCGTGGATATCGCCGGCGGGCTCGAACCGAGTGAAGGTGGTCCAGAGGAAGCGCGCGTCGCTGCTCGTCGCCCCCTTCGCATCGTCGACGAGAACGAGGAGTGGCCAATCTGCGAACCCGGGGTGCTTTGCGATCCGCTGGGGCGCGCCGCGCTCTGATTCGAAACCGGGGGCTTCGACCACGAGACACCCCGGGCAATAGGTCTCGACTCGATCGACTCCCTGGGGCAGGTCGCCCTGGTAGCCCCGCGGCAGATCGCGAATCGCATCGCCGAGCCCGAGCAGCACCCCCTTCGATCCCTCGTTCACCGCGGGCCCGGTGTAGTCGAGGGTGTCGATCGACGTGCATGCGAAGACGTGCAAGTCACGACGAAGGTCTGCGCGGGCGAGCACATGAGTGAGGAGCGCCTTGAAGTCGGTCAGATCGACGTCGCCATCGGTGAGAAGCAGGAACTTGGTGAGCGAGAGCTGGCCCTCTCCGAGGATTCGAAACGCCGACACCATCGCTTCGCGCGGATAGCGATCCTTCACGATCGCCGCCGCGAGGGAGTGGTAGCCGGTCTCGCCATAGCTCCACAGCTTCTTCACCGCCGGCATCACCAAGGGAAACAGCGGCGAAAGCAGTTCTTGCAGGAAGTCACCGAGGTAGAAATCTTCCTGGCGCGGCTTCCCCACCACCGTCGCGGGGACGATGGCATCGCGTCGATGGCAGATCGCATCGAGATGGAAGACCGGATAGTCGTGGCGCAGCGAGTAGTAGCCGTAGTGATCGCCGAACGGCCCTTCCGGCTTGCGCTCGTGGGGCGTGACGTGTCCGACGAGCGCCATTTCCGCTTCGGCGATGAGCGGGTGGGGCGAGTTCGAGTTTTCGACGAGCTTCAGCTTCTCCCCGACCAGGAGCGACGCGAGGAGCAGCTCCCCGACGTTCTCCGGCAAGGGGGCGATCGCCGCCGCGGTCAGGGCGGGGGGCCCGCCGAGAAACACAGTCACCGGCAACGGGCGGTCGAGCTGCTCCGCTTCGTACAAGTGATAGCCGCCGCCTTTGTGGATCTGCCAGTGCACGCCGAGAGAGCGGGGACCATGCTTTTGCATCCGATAGATGCCGAGGTTGTGGCGGCCGTCGACGGGGTGTTCGGTGTAGACGAGAGGCAGTGTGAGGAACGGGCCGCCATCTTCGGGCCAGCTGGTGATGATCGGGAGAGCGTCGAAGTTCGCGGAGCGATCGACCACCTCGGTGACCGGCCCGCGGCTGCGGCGCTTCATCCCGACGCGGAGAAGCCGTTTCGGAACGTCGCGCGCTCCCCACAACTTCCCCAGGGTCGGCGGCACCGCGGTCTCGGCGACATGCACCAAGCGGGTGAGGAAGTCGCGCCCGCCGTGCCCGAACGCGAGCTCGACCCGCTTCGCCGATCCGTACAGGTTCGTGACGAGGGGGAACTTCGCGCCGGTGACGTTTCGGAAGATGAGTGCGGGGCCATTCGCCGCGATCACCCGTCGATGGATCTCGGCGAGCTCGAGGTGAGGATCGACCGCGGCGTCGATCTCGATGATCTCGTCCTCGCGACGGAGGACCTCCAAGAAACTGCGCAGATGACGATGCACTGGATTCCCTCCGCCGAAGCGACTCCCCCACTCACGCGGGATGGTCGTCGAGTCGGTTCGGGGAGTCCAGGGGATCGGAGGGATGTCTCAGAGTGCGCCGCCCGACTACGCCATCTCGACCGAGATCCCCTCGACCGAGGCGAGGGTGATCGAGCCGGAGCCCGCATCTTCCCAGGTCACTGCGCATTCGTCGAAGAGCGGACCACGCCATCGATCTTGGAGGAGCACCTCGAGGTCAGGACCTGACACCGCGGCATCGGGGCCGATGTGCAGGTGGACTCGGAGCAGTTTGGCAAGACCGCCAGCGAGGGCCGCGCGACGGGCGGCTCCGAGGATGGCCTCGATCGTGATTTCGGGCATGCGATGTGTCTCCTGGGGTGCCACGCATCGCATCATCCCCGAGGGAGGAGCGTGGCGGCGGACCACGAGTCCGGCAACAGAGCAAGGAACCCCGTCTGGGGCTCGTAGGCGCGAGGAGACCCGATCGGGCTCGGCGGGTGAGCTCGTGGACTCTGTTCTTCCTCACGCGGCGTTGCTCCTGTTTCGGAAGGACTTGGGGAGGCAATGAAGGGCAGATCTGCAACTCGGGTGCTGACAGGGCGATGCGAGAGTGGCAAGGGGGGGTCCGAGGGGCCCCCCTGGTCTGCGCGTCGAGAACGCTTCCGAGTATCGACCCATCGCAAACAACGGGTTGCTTACGGAGTGTTCTCGATCACCGCGCTCACCTCGTGACGATCGGCGACGGTCCACGCCTCTTCATGGAACACCACTTCGTATGAGGCGAGGAGGGTGGCGAGCTCACCCTCGGCGTACAAGAAGTGGGCGGGCGGGCGAGGGTGTTTCTCGAGATTCCGGCGGGTCGGATGATGGATCACCAATCGGCCCCCGAAAGAGAGGAGCGGCACCGCGCGCTCGGCGATCCGTGGATCATAGTAGTGGTGGCAGAGGATCAGGTCCCAGGGGCCGGCGGGTGGCTCCTCAGAGGTGAGATCCACGGCGACGGTATCGAGCGTGACCCCCCGCTCGGTCGCGCGGGCCCGGGCGGTTGCGAGCGCGGTGGGTGAGATGTCGGCGAGGGTGACCTCGAATCCGCGCTCGGCGAGCCACAGCGCGTTTCGCCCATCTCCTCCAGCCCAATCGAGGGCGCGCCCAGCCTCGGGGAGCCACTCGGCGTGAGCGACGAGCCACCGCGACGGCGGAAGCTCACGATCAGAGAGGGCGCCCCACCGCTCTTCCCAGCGCGCGCGCTCAGCATCGGTCGTGCGATCGTCGTACATTCCGTCGGTCACTCAGCCCCGTCTCGCCCCTTGAACCAGCGCCAACCACGCCCGCACCCCGAGCGGCATCGCCGCGTCGTCGACCCGGAAGCGCGGGTGGTGGCAGAAGTGCACAATCCCTTGGGACTCATCGCGGTTGCCGAGGAACAGGAACGCGGCCGGAATCTTCTGCCCGTAGTAGGCGAAATCCTCCCCACCCAGACTCGGGGACACGTCGCGGGTGACGGGCACCGCGGGGGAGATCGCTCCCTCCGCCTCATCGCACGCGTCGGGATCGTTCACCGTCACCGGGTACCCGATCTGCATCGAGACCTCCGCGCGACAACCGTACGCCGCGGCGACTGTTTCGGTGACCTCGCGCACCCTCGTGCGTACCTGCTCCCCCACCGCGTCTTTGAAGGTACGGATCGTTCCAACCAACTGAATCCGCTCCGGAATCACGTTGTCCGCAGTTCCGCCGTGAAACTGGGTGGTGCTGACCACCGCCGAGTCGAGCGGGTCGACGTTGCGCGCGACGATGCTCTGGAGCGCGTTCACGATCGCCGCGCCCGCGACAACCGGGTCGACGCAACCGTGGGGCGCCGCAGCATGCCCGCCCACTCCGACGATTGTCGCCCGGAAGACGTCGGGCTGGGCCATCGTGGGACCGGTGACGAGACCGATCTGCCCGGTGTCGAGTAGAGGCCAAACGTGCATCCCAAAAATGCGATCGACCCCCTCGAGACAACCATCGGCGATCATCGCGGGTGCGCCGCCCGGGAGCGCCTCCTCGTTCGGCTGAAAAATGAACCGCACCGAGCAAGGGAGCTCATCGCGCAGCGGTGCCAACGCGCGCGCCGCGCCGACGAGCATCGCAGTGTGGGCATCGTGACCGCACTGATGGGCCGCGCCGGGATTTTTGCTCTTGTGAGGAAGATCGGTCTCTTCGTCCATCGGCAGCGCGTCCATGTCGGCGCGGAGGGCGATCTTTCGCGTCGCGCCGGGGACGATGAGATCCGCGACGACCCCAGTCTTCCCGATCCCCTCCTGTACCTCGAGTCCCGCTTGGCGGAGCTCCACTGCGGCGCGGGCGGCGGTGCGCACCGTATCGAACCCGATCTCGGGGTCGGCGTGGATCGCGCGCTGAAGCGCGATGACCCCATCGATGACGTTTGCGACACTCCGGTCGAGGTTTGCGATCATGCTGTGTTCCTTCTCTTTCCCCCGCGCCACGAGTCTCCACGATCAGAAACTTAGAACGGGAACCCCCCGCAGTCTGCCGAATCTACGCTGGAAGCGAAACCACTCACGTTGCAGTCCCCCAGGGGATCGTCTAACTTCCGCCCTCCGTGGGCCACGTCGGCCCCGATGGAAGGAGCGATCATGGCCGAAAAGCTGACCAGTCAGTCGAAAGACTACCCGCGTTGGTACAACGAAGTGGTCCAGCGGGCAGATCTAGCCGAGAACGCGCCGGTCCGGGGCTCGATGATCATCAAGCCGTACGGATACTCCCTGTGGGAAAACATGCAGCGCGCCCTCGACGACATGTTCAAGGCGACCGGGCACGTCAATGCGTACTTTCCGCTCCTGATCCCCGAAAGCTTCCTCAAGAAGGAGGCGGAGCACGTCGAAGGGTTCGCGCCCGAACTCGCCGTCGTCACCCACGCGGGGGGGAAGAAGCTCGAAGAGCCCTACGTCATCCGCCCGACCTCGGAAACGATCATCTGGGACACCTACCGGCGCTGGATCCAGAGCTACCGCGACTTGCCGATCCTCATCAACCAATGGGCGAACGTCATGCGCTGGGAGATGCGCCCGAGACTGTTCCTGCGCACCACCGAGTTTCTCTGGCAGGAGGGGCACACCGCCCATGCCACCAAGGAAGAAGCGCACGAAGAAGTGCTGCGCATGCTCGGGGTATACGCCAAGTTCGCCGAGGAGTGGATGGCAGTTCCCGTGATCCAAGGGGTGAAGACGGACCGTGAGAAATTTGCGGGGGCGGTCTCCACCTACTGCATCGAAGCGATGATGGGAGACGGCAAGTCACTCCAGGCGGGCACCAGCCACGACCTCGGCCAGAACTTCGCGAAGGCGTTCGAAGTGAAGTACCTCTCATCGGAGGGGAAGGAAGAGTACGTGTGGGCGACCAGCTGGGGCGTTTCGACCCGCCTGGTCGGCGCGATCGTGATGGCCCACGGCGACGATCAAGGTCTGATCCTGCCGCCGAAACTCGCGCCGGTTCAGTGTGTGATCGTCCCGATCTATCGAGGTGACGCCGAGCGCCCCATCGTCCTCGACGCGTGCGAGCGCATGGCGCTGCCGCTCCGCGAAAAGGGCGTGCGAATCCACATCGACAATCGCGATCAGTACCGCCCCGGTTACAAGTTCAACGACTGGGAACAGAAGGGTGTGCCCGTTCGGATCGAAGTCGGACCGCGCGATCTCGCCAAGGGAGAAGTCAGCATCGCGATCCGCCACTCCGGTGAGAAGAGCCAAGAGAAGCTCGAAGGGCTCTCCGATCGCATTCCGGCGATCCTCGAGGAGACTCAGACCGGGCTCTTCCAGAAGGCACTCGACTTCCGCGCCGCGAACACCCACGTCTGTGACGACTACGATGAGTTCAAGGCGCGCATCAACGATGGTGGCTTCTTCCTCGCCCACTGGGACGGCACACGCGAAACCGAGGATCAGATCAAGAAGGACACGAAGGCGACGATTCGCTGCATCCCCTTCGAAGGCGATCTCGAGCCGGGCAAGTGCATTGTGACCGGCAAGTCGAGCGCCCAGCGCGTGATCTTGGCAAAGGCTTACTAGGCCTGGAATAAGCGCTGATCACGGCTACGGCTTGCCGATTCGCCGCAAGAC
>CALEHF010000036.1 GCA_937876125.1 uncultured bacterium | reverse complement strand
TTCCCAGCGCCCAAGCTCTGCCTTGGTGGCCTTGTCTTTGGCATGGCGTTTCGCGTCCTTGAACGCCTCGTGGGCTTCCTTGAAATGCCCTGCCTCGTACTCAGCTTTCCCCAAGTCGAAGGCCTCTTTGCCGGCAGGCTTCTTCCACACGAGCTCAACTTCATCGGCCCAGACGACCGAAACCACCATGGTCATCGCGAGTGCGAGCACTCCGAGGAACTGTACTGGACGCGGAACGGTGAAACCGGAGTCGACGCGGCGCATGGTCGCTTCCTTTCGTAAGGGATAGAGGAGTCGAGCTCTAGCCCGGTTCCTCGCGAAGGAGGCCGCATTCTAGCCGGGAATCGGAGTGGGGCCAACGTCAGGAGACCAGTCCAGAGGGGGGGCGTCGCCGCTTCTCTTCTCGCTCTCTCCGTCTGTGCGAGCGGTACTCGAGGCGATCGGGCGTGGTTCGCCAGCGTCGGTGGAGCCAGACCCACTGCTCGGGGTGAGCGCGAATTCGGTTTTCGAGCTCTCGCGACCACCACTCGGTCAGCGCCCGAACCGGATCGGCATCGGCCCGAAATGTCTCGGGATCGACGAGGGCACTCCCCCGCACGATCAATCGATCCCCTTCCCTATGGAGGGTCGCGGCGCAGACCGAGGCTCCGGTGCGCAACGCAAGTTGCGCGGGAGTTGTGGTCGTGAACGCCGGACGCCCGAGAAAATCGACAAAAATGCCGTCGTAGAGATTTCTGAAGTCTTGGTCGGGCAAGAGGCCGAGAAAGCCACCACGCTTCAAGTGCCTGAGGACGGGAACGAGAGAGTCTTCTTGGTACCTCATGCGCACTCCCAGTCGGCTGCGAATCCCGGCGAGCACACTTTGGTAGCCCTCGACCTCGTAGCGACGCACCACGCACAATGCATCCCCTTTGCAGACATTGGAAATCAGTGCGGCAATCAACTCCCAATGGCCGTAGTGAGCACTCACGCCGATAATCCCTCGTCCCCGTCGACGCCCTTCGGCGATCGTTGCGCGGAGCTCCTCGAGGCCCTCGATTTCGAGCGTCTGGAACGTGCGCTCTCCACCCCACCGAGCAAACACCAGCGATTCGCACAACTGAGCCCCGAGCGTCGGAAGGATACGTCTCGCAATCGAGCGCAGCTCGGCGCGCGACCGCGTCTCTCCCAAGGAGAGTTCGAGATGCTCGAGGGTTCGTCGGCGCGAGGTGGGAGAGACTATGGTCCCGAGCGCCCCCAATCGCCGCCCCACGTGACGCGCGACCGGGAGAGGCAGTCGAGAAATTCCAGCGACCGCGCCCCTCGCGAGAAGCGACTGCACCGACCGCCGCGCTCGTTTTCCAATCGATGACACGCCGGCGTTCCCTCCTTCTTCATCGTTTCGGCCTCTCCCAGAGCGTTCTCTGGCCGAGGGGGCCTCCGCGTAGGCTGTCGGAATACTCAGTTCGACAGCCTGCCAGGGTACCCGAACCCAGCGCCTTGGTCGCGAGGACCGGGTACGATCGCCCCGAAGAATGCGCCTCCAAACGTGGAGTATGGTGAGACTTCCGAAGAACCGGCCGCACGGGTCGCACGGGTCGCACTGGCAGCACAGGCCGAACCGACCGAATGGAGCGCGGAGAGAACCGATGCGGATCCCGATCTATCTCGATCACAACGCGACGACCCCGGTAGATCCTGACGTCCTCGAGGCGATGCTCCCCTACTTTCAGCACCAGTTTGGGAACCCCGCCTCGAAGACGCACCGATTCGGTTGGGACGCCGACAGTGCCGTAGACAACGCTCGCGAGCAGATTGCGACTGCGATCTCTGCTCGGAGTCGCGAGATCATCCTCACCAGCGGAGCGACCGAGTCGAACAACCTCGCGATCCTGGGAGTCGCGACTCGCCACCACGGCGACCCCGGCGAGATCATCACCTGCGCGACCGAGCACAAGGCGGTCCTCGACCCCTGTCGCTCCCTCGAACAAAAGGGGTGGAAGATTCATCGCCTCGCCCCCGATCGCACGGGGCGAATCCGCCCCTCGCAAGTGGAGAAACTTCTCAGCCCTCACACCGCTCTCGTTTCGGTGATGGCCGCGAACAACGAAACCGGTGCGCTGCAACCCATCGCGGAAATCGGAGCGCTCACCCGCGCCGCTTCAGTGCCCTTCCATACCGATGCGGCGCAAGCCCTCGGCAAGATCGCGATCGACGTGCAAGCGCTCGGGGTCGACTTGCTGTCGATCTCAGGCCACAAGATCTACGCACCAAAGGGGATTGGCGCGTTGTTCGTGCGCAGCCGCCCCCGCGTTCCGATCGCACCGATCCAATTCGGTGGCGGGCACGAGCAGGGGCTGCGATCGGGCACGATTCCGGTGCCGCTCGTCGTCGGACTCGGCACGGCGCTCGAGATCGCGGAAGTTTCGCGAGAGAAGAACATGGCCCGTGAGCGCACGCTCGCCGATCGATTGTGGCGGGGAATCTCGAGTGCGATTCCGAGCGCAATCCTTCACGGAGTGGACCGTCTCCGCGAACCGTCGGAAACTCTGCCCGGCACGGTCAACGTCGGTTTCCCCGGGATCGAGGCGGAGGCGCTGCTCTTGGGAACCCCACAAATCGCGCTCTCGAGTGGATCCGCCTGCACTTCGGCAGAAACAGAGCCGAGCCATGTTCTGCGAGCGATGGCGGTGCCCGCCCCGATCGCCCACGGTTCGATCCGGTTCAGTCTCGGGCGCTCGACGCGCGCCGAGGAGGTCGATTACACCATTCGGCTGATCGCCTCGGTCGTGAACCGTCTCCGGGGGTAACCCCGTTTCCAGCCGGGAACTGCTCGAGTTCTCGCAGCGTCCTCTCCTCCCCGAGAGCAAAGTGATATGCTGATGAGGTAGGGCGCGCGGAGCGCCTCGCCCCGCAAATGAAGAGAGTAGACTCATGATCCAGGTCACCGAAACTGCCGGCCGCGAGATTTCGCGTCTGATCGAAGCCGAACACCCGGGAGCGGAAGGCGGACTCCGCCTGATGGTCAAGGGGGGCGGCTGCTCCGGAATGCTCTACGACATGAAAATCGTCGAGAGCGCCGATGAGAAGGACAAGGTCTTCGACATTGAAGGGGTGCGGGTCATCATTGATCCGAAGAGTTACCTCTTCCTGAGCGGAATCACGATGGATTTCAAAGAGAGCATGATGGGGCGAGGGTTCACCTTTGAGAATCCGAACGCTTCGAACAGCTGCGGCTGCGGGACCAGTTTCTCAGTCTAGGGATTCTCGCGAACGTTCACTTCGCGTTTGACTCTTAGCGACTGAGAGCAGCGTCGATCCGCCCGCCCAGCTCTTCGAGCGTTCCTGCCGCGACCTGCGCCGGGGGGAATCGGGCCAGTGCTCCATCCCCGAGCTGAAGCTCCCCCCACTCGACGAGCAAGTCGGCCACGATCCCGACCCGTCCACCATCCGTTGAGACGATGATCTGCTCTCGATAGCACTCTGCTTCGGGGTCAAACTCCAGATAGAGGTACGTCGGCGCATAATCGAGACTCCGCAACTGATGCGGGATGACGGGGACGGCCGCCAGTTTCGCGGCAAGGGCGCGCACCTTCTCGAACAGCTTCACGTCGACCGAGTGAGCCGAGGTCCGTGACGCCAACTTCTCCGTGAGTTCCGCACTCGTCACACATCCCCCTCCGGAGTTAGCGGGCCGCCACGGCCGATCGGAGTGGTTGTACTTCCAGACCACCCCAGCCGCATCGATCGCGATCCCACGCGGCCCCTGCACCCATCCGGAAACGGCAGTGACCTCGAAAACCCAAGGGAGCTGTGGCTCGCGGGGGTCACCGGAGGGAATCCTTTTGACTGGAGACACTGCGACTGGAGACACTGCGACTGGGGGAACGGGAACGGTCGACGGCCGCGGCGAGAGGGCGGCGCCCTCCCCCCCCGGTGCTGACCCCGCTGGACCCGGACTGAGAGCCTCTATATCAGCGCGTAAATCGAAAGGAAAGAGGATGGGAGCGGACTTGGGGACAGGCAGACGAAAGCGATCGCTGGGATTCGGGGCCGGCGAGGTCTGAGTCTTCGGGGTCGATCGCGTGCGCGTCGGGGCCGCCTTTTTTGGGGTGCACGCCATCAACATGCAGAGGGACATTGCCAGAATTACACTGACGGCCAAGGGGCTGAAGATTGGACACCTCATCGGACCTCATCTCACCGTCTGAGAGCTTCGTCAACCAGGAGAGCACGGACCCCTTGAGAGCAGGGAGGCCACTTTGGGGCGGGGAGGCGTCGAGGAACGAGAGATCCAAGAACAGTTCCGAGCGACTCGACTATCCTGAAAAGACATCCCGAAGGAGAGCCTCGGGGTCTGGCAGTGCCAAGGTTCGACTCTGTAGCGCGCGCTCGGCCGCCGCCTCGACCTCGCAGGAAACTTCCGCCTCCCAACGCGCGAGCTTCTTCTCGGCGTCCCCGCCGATGAGGTGCGGGTTGCCCTTGAGGAACTCCTCATAGCAACCGATCGGATCGCGCTTCCCCCAATAGGAGAAGAGATCCGCGTCGAAGATCTGGCGCGCCTCTGCCTCGTCGTGGGTGGCATGGCCCCCGAGGCGGAACGTTCGGGTCAGGACCACAACGGGGCCCTCACCCTTCCGGCAAATCTCCCGAGCTTCCGAGATCGCTCGGTGGACATCCAGCACGTGGTTGCCATCGCACTCGATCCCGGGGATCCCGTAACCCCCCGCCATGCCTTCGAGAGCAGCGCGAAAGCGATCGGACCGCGCCGTCCCGAGCGCAACCGAATTGTCCTGTACTATGACGATCAGCGGAGCGTGGCGTGCGGCGGCGAGGGAGAGACCCTCGTGCACCGCCCCGGTGCGGGTCGCGCCCTCTCCGGTCCACGTGAGCGCGACTCGATTCTCTCCCCGCAATTGAAAGGCGAGCGCGAATCCGGCGAGCACAGGAACCAGGTCACCCACGTGGCTGATGGGCGAGACCACGCCGTGGGCGAGATCACCGAAGTGCAGGTCGCGCCCCTTGGTGAGGCTATCTCCCGTCGCGAGATACGCGAGGAAGGACTCTTCGAGCGGAATTCCGCGCTCGAATGTCGCGGCGGCGTTCCGAATCATAGGGCCGACCACGTCGAGCGTTTCGAGCGCGTGCACCGCCCCGACCGTCGATGCCTCTTCCCCGCAACCGAGCCAAGCCTTGGTCAACACTCCGGTGCGCACCCAGCGCTTCAGTGCGACATCGTGCATCCGGTTCCGCACCAGCCCTCGGTGGAGCGCTTCGAGACCATTCGGGCCGAGTCGCTCGATGGAACGCCCGATGCCGGGGGAGTTCGTGATGAGGGC
>CALEHF010000035.1 GCA_937876125.1 uncultured bacterium | reverse complement strand
GAAGAATACAACGGTTGAACCGAACCTGAGCAGCACTCGTGAGGTCGGGGGACGATGGTCGTCCCTCCCGGCGAGTGGAGTGACGGTTCTCAGAGCGCGGAAACATCTCACCGAAGACTGCCTTCGGAGAAGTGGGACCGCGTGCCAGGCGGATGATGACGCGGAGCGACTTGCTGAAACAATTCGACATCTCTCGGGAGAAGCTCGAAGAAGAGCTGGCCAAGGCTCTCGGGAATGAGAAGACCGACCAGCTCGAAGATATGGTCAAGGACTCGGTCAAAGACTTCGAGGTCGAGAAGATCATCCAGGGTCGAGTGGTCTCGATCTCTGACGATTTCATCATGGTCGACGTCGGCTACAAATCAGAAGGCATCGTGCCCCGCAGTCACTTCGAAGGCGAAGTGAAAGAAGGGGACGAGATCGAGGTCCTGGTCGAAGACATCCAGGACGAAGAGGGGGAGATTCTCCTTTCGAAGCGTAAGGCCGACCGCATCCGCGGTTGGGAGAACGTAATCTCCACGTACAAAGAGGGAGATATCGTTACCGGTCGGGTCTCGCGCAAGATCAAAGGGGGACTGCTCCTCGACATCGGCGTGCCGGTGTTCCTGCCTGCTTCGCAGATCGCTATCCGTCGCGTTGGGGATGTGACCGAGTTCCTCGGTCGCGACCTCGAGTGCAAGATCATCAAGATCGACGAGCCGCGGATGAACATCGTGGTCAGTCGCCGCAAGCTTCTCGAAGAAAAGCGCGAATCGGAAAAATCGACGCTTCTTTCAGAGATCGAGATCGGCCAGGTCCGCAAGGGTCAGGTCAAGAACATCACCGACTTCGGTGCGTTCGTCGATCTTGGCGGAATCGACGGGTTGCTGCACATCACCGACATGTCGTGGGGTCGGGTCAATCACCCGTCCGAGCTCTTGAAGATCGATCAAGAGATCGACGTGAAGGTGCTCAAGGTCGACAAGGACCGCGAGCGGATCTCCCTCGGCCTGAAGCAGATTCAGCCGAGCCCTTGGGACAACATCGAAGAGCGTTATCCGATCGGCGCGAAGATCACCGGCAAAGTGGTCAACGTGCTGAGCTACGGCGCGTTCGTCGAGCTCGAAGAGGGAATCGAGGGACTGGTCCACGTCTCCGAAATGTCTTGGACCCGTCGGATCAACCACCCGAGCCAGGTTGTCACCGCAGGCGAGGAGCTCGAGGTTGTCGTCCTCGATATCAAGAAGGACAAGCAAGAGATCTCGCTCGGCATGAAGCAAGTCGAGGTCAACCCGTGGGAGCTCGTCGCCGAGAAGTACCCCGAGGGGCACTACATCGAAGGCGTCGTGCGCAACCTGACCAACTACGGTGCATTCGTCGAGCTCGAGGATGGGATCGACGGTCTCTTGCACGTCAGTGACATGTCGTGGACCCGCAAAGTCGTGCACCCGAGCGAGATGCTCAAGAAGGGTGACTCGGTTCACGCGGTAGTCTTGCAGGTCGATCAGGAGCGAAAACGTATCGCCCTCGGTCTGAAGCAGATGGAAGAAGATCCTTGGTTGCGGCTCATTCCGGAGACCTACCAGGTCGGCACTGTGGTGCGTGGCGATGTGACGAAGACGACCAACTTCGGCGCGTTTGTCCAGCTCGAGGAGGACCTCGAGGGTCTGCTCCACATTTCTGAACTCGCGGACGGCAAAGTCGAATCGCCGGAAGAAGTCATCAAGGTTGCCGAGCGTGTCGACGTGAAGGTCATCAAGATCGACATCGAAAACCGCAAGATCGGCCTGAGCCTCAAGGACGTCACCGACGATGAGCGCAGTGCGCTCGACGAGGCGGAAGCCGCTCTCGGCGACTCCGGTGGCTCTCCGACCGCAGAGGGTACCCCGCCTCTCGATCCTCCGGACGAGGTCGCGTCGATCGACGACGACCAGGAGCCTGCGGCGAAGGCGAAAGCTTCGGCGGAAGCCGCCCAAGCTCCGGCGGAGTCGGCGGAAGCCCCGGCGGAGTCGGCGGAAGCCCCGGCGGAGTCGGCGGAAGCCCCGGCGGAAGCTTCTCCAGCTGAGCCGGAGGCTGTGGCGGAGGAACCCGCCGCGGAGGCCCCCAAAGCTGAAGCAGAGGCCGAGGCACCTGCCGCGGATGACGCTCCGGTGACCCCCGAGAAGGAAGATCCTCCTTCGGCGTCGTGATCCAACGGCCCCGGGAGGTGACCATGCCGGTCACCTCCCGGGGTTCTTTTCCCCTCGGACCGGAAGGGGTACTCCCGGATGGCCCGGCCCCCCCCCCACACGCTGTCGCGTCAGGTCCCGCATTCGACGGCCGTGCTGTCGAACGCTGGCTCGGTCGGCGTGATGCGTAGGGTCTCGATGCTCCTCACGGCTCTCATTGCCGTTCTCGCTCTCTTCGGGTCCGAGACGAGGGGGGGAGACCCTCCCGATCCGAAGCACCTTTCCCCCCGACCACAAGTAGCGGACGGCAGCGCGGGAGAGAAAGCCAAATCCGACCGCGAGTCTGGTTCCAAGCCCACCTCCGGATCGGGGGTCTCGGGGGCCCAAAGTGATCAGCCGGTCACCGCGGACTCCCCGGAAGTCATCGCCTTTCTGCACGGGCAATTCGTCGAGGCCCAGCGTGCTTATCAGTCGGCGAACTTCCGCCAAGCGTGGCAGATTTGCGAGTCGATCCTCGTGCTCGCACCTGAGCTTCCTTTTCGAAATGAACTCCGCAAGCTGCGCCGTAACGCGCAGGGGCGTTTCATCGCACGAAGTGTCGTCGTCGTGACTTTTGAGTCGGATGAGTCGCGCGAAAGCTTCCCCCTCCGCGAGTTGCATGGGGACGTGGTCATCGAGAATCACTCCGTAGAGGCGATTGTCCTCGGCCGATATGAGAAGGACCCGGTTCTCGGCACCCTCCACTTCAGGGAGCGCGCTCTCTCCCCGTACTCCCTGGGCGAATCAGCGCAGGAGGGGACGCGGGTGATCCGGATGCCCAAAGAGATTCGCGTCGAACCGGGGATGAGCCATCGCATTCCGATCTCGATCGAGTTTCCCCGAAACGGTGACGAACCCCTCATGCAGCGGTGGATGGTGAGCGGCGTCCTGCGACCGATCACCGTCAAGGTGGGGCGCAACGAACTTACCCGCGGCGTTCCGTGGGTTCCGAGTTTGGGCGTCGCGATACCTGAAGAGTTCCGGGATGTTCCCGCCTCGTCGCTCGAGAGCTTGCGTCGCGCGATCCTCACCGGAGACCCGGCTCGCTTTCTCATCGCATCCACCCTTTGGCTCGCCGAGACCGAGGAGGACGGGAAAGAACGCACCGCCGACATTCGCGCCCTGATGGTGGAAGAGCTACTCCGAACGCTTTCATCCCACGACGGGCAACTCGATCGCGTGACGATCCATGCTCTCGAAGAGCTGACCGGTGAAGTGCGCGAACGTACCGCGCGCAGTTGGCAGATCTGGGCGCTCACTCGTCCAGGAGGGAGTACACTTTCCGACGATCGGTAGCTGCCTCACGTTCATGAGAGCAGCTCAGCTCGAAGGGGATGGCGCTCGATGGGAACGGCGATGGATGGCCCTCAGATTCTATTGGAGCTCACGCGCGGAGCAGTCACGGTTGATACTGCCGACGAGCTGAAGAAGAAGCTCGCGCGTTCGAGCGCCAGCGGCACGCCATTGCGCGTGAAGCTCGGCGTTGATCCGACCAGCTCGAAGCTCCACCTCGGGTTCACGGTACAGCTCCGGAAACTCCGCCAGTTTCAAGATGCTGGACACACCGCCGTCCTCATTATCGGCGACTACACTGCATGCGTCGGTGACCCGACTGGTCGCAATCAAACCCGCCCCACCCTCACTCACGCAGAGGTGCGCGCCAACGCAGAGAGCTACCTCGAGCAGGCGTGGAAGGTTCTCGATCGCGATCGCACCGAAGTCGTCTACAACGGCGACTGGTTCTCGAAAATGTCCTTCCTCGAAGTCATCGGTCTCTGTGCGCGGACCACGGTGGCGCGTCAGCTCGAGCGCGACGATTTCTCGAAACGGTACAAGGCGGGGACCCCGATTTCGGTCCACGAGTTTGTGTACCCGTTGATGCAGGCGTACGACTCGGTCGAAGTGAAGGCCGATCTCGAGCTCGGTGGCACCGATCAAACGTTCAATCTTCTCCTCGGCCGCGACTTGATGCGCCAAGAGGGGTTGGAACCGCAGGTTTGCCTGACCATGCCGCTCCTGGTCGGTACCGACGGCGTGCAGAAGATGTCGAAGAGCTACGAGAATGACATCGGGATCTCGGAAGCGCCGAACGAGATGTTCGGCAAGGTGATGTCCGTCCCCGACACCGCGATGCGCGACTACTTTGTCCTGGTCACCGATTTTGCGCTCGACGAGATCGAGGGCGAGCTCGGGAAAGGCCCCCGCGCAGCGAAGGCGTCCCTCGCTCGACGCATCGTGCGCATGTACCACGGGGATGAGGCGGCGGCGGGGGCGGAGGCGCACTTCGATCGCGTCTTCAAGAATCGCGAAGAGCCAGAGGAGATCGAAGAGCTCGCCGTCGCTGCGAGCGAACTCGTCGACGGCCAGATTTGGATCGTCGACCTGGTCGTGAAGGCGGGTCTGGCGCAGAAGAACAACGAGGCGCGCCGCAAGGTCGAGGGTGGGGGAGTGAAGATCGACGGCGAAAAGATCGAAGATCCCCAGGCGCAGATCAAAGTCGTGGCTGGCCAGGTGTTGCGCGTGGGCAAGAAGGGGTTCCGTCGGTTGCGGGTCGATCGCTGAACGCACCCACTCTGATCGATCAGGGGTCTCGGCTACTCTTTACGGAGTACCTTCTCGATCGCCCTCGGGTAGATCTCACACTCCGCCTCGAAGACCCGCGCGGCTAGGGTCTCCACCGTGTCCCCCGGCTCGACGGGGACCACTCCCCGATCGATGACTTCCCCGTGGTCGTAGATGTTGTCGACGAAGTGCACCGTGCAGCCTGTCTCCGAGTCTCCCGCCTCGAGTACCGCCCTATGCACCCGATCGCCGTAGTAACCCATGCCTGAGTGCGCGGGGATCAGCGACGGGTGGATGTTCAGCACCCGTCCGAGCCAGCGCTCTGGGATGTGCAAGAGCCGCAAGAATCCTCCGAGCACGACCAACTCGACTCCCACCGCCTCGAGCACTGCAAAAATCTTCTCCCCGTCACTCTGGCTCCGGCAGCGCATGGCCCGCTGGGGAATGCCCAGGCGCTCAGCCCGCGCGAGACCGCCGGCCTCTTTTCGGTCGGAGATGACGATCGCGATCCTGGCGAGGTCTGGGCGTTCTTCCAACCAACCGGCCAGGTTCTCGAGGGTACGGCCGCCTCCGGAGAGGAGAACACCGATCTTCGCGGGGAAGGAAAACGCGTGGGATGCGGACGCTGACATCGGAGCCCTTTCCAAAGCGGAGGAACGGGCACCATCGCAGACCGTCGGGGGACCGACAAGTGCTCTCGGGAGACCTCCGCGGGTGGTGGGTAAAGAGGAGGTGGCCCTACCGGTGGGACCCCTCAGGGTTGTTCGCGTTGTCGCGATCGCCGGCGCGCCGCGTTCCATCAGGTCGTGACTCGGGTCGGAAGAGAGGCCCGGTCGTTCACCACCCGAGCGTGGTCGTTTCCCCCGCCACGACCGTGATCGATCTGTCGAGGGACTCGGTCTCCGTGAGAGCGCGGATGCGGTACTCCCCCGCGGGGAGGTGCAGAGTGCGCGGGTTTCCGTGCCAAGGGCGCCGGGCGATCGCCTCCTCGAGCGACCCACCCAATGGCTCGATGAGGAGGGTTTGCACCGAGTCGAGGTCTTGGGGGAAGATCGGGACCGAGACGCTCCCGGCGGGGACGGCCTCGAGGGGGATCGGCTCCGTCGGGAGAGAACCCTCGAACCGAAACACCTCGGGGGCACAGCCATTCAACTTGGCAATGATCACTCTCGCACCTCGAGCGTGTGGAACTCGGAAGTGAGCCTCGGTGAGCGGCCCATGCGTCGACGAACACCGCTCCCACTCCCCGCTCTCGCCGACGTGCCATACTCGAAGATCGAGCCGTCGCACCGGATGAGCGAATCGCAACGTCTCCACCTCGATCACGAGCGCCTCGTTTCGCCCTTCACGCAACTCGATTCTCTCCCCCTGTAACGATTGATGCTCGGGGAAAGGGGCAACCACAGTGTGCATGCCGGCGATGACGCCCGTGAATCGTCCGACCCCATTGCGATCGATGTGGATCGCCGTGGAGGGCCCGCCGCCGAATCTGCGAACGATCAATGTGAGCGGGCCGACCGGAAGGCCCGCTTCGCTCTCGAGATGCAACGTCCCCGAAATGGTCGTGTACTCGAGGAGTAAGAACACTCCTCGGATGAGCGGAGCGACTCCCGAGAGGTCGATCAGTCCGTCTCGTGAGCGATATTGAATGCTCGAACTGGTGCTCGAGTGCGGGGGGCAGAGCACCGCGTGCCCCGCGAAGAGCCCCTCGGCATTGACGGGAATCTCGAAGCGAGCTCCGTCGCAGACGATGATGACCTCCCCTCCCGAGACGGGCGATCCATTGTGGTGCACTGTTCCGCTGACGAGGGTCAGGTCGGGTATCGTGAAATCGAGAACACTGCGTTCGTTCGCGCGCACGACCACCGACTCGGCGCCGAACTGCTGGGATCCTCTCGAGAAATGGACTCGATACTCTCCGGCCTGAACTTCTTCGATTGTCGCTTTGCCATCCGCGTCGGTCTCGAGGTTCGTTGGCCCCGAGACGTGGAACAGATTGGATGGACGGACTCGCGCGGAGCGCCTCAATTGGACCGTTACGCCTGCCTCCGCGGCTCCACGAGCAGACCGAACGACGATTTCGATCTCACCTCCCTGCTCGAGCCGAACTACGATCGGCGAAGCGGAAGGATCGATCGGGCCGACGTGGAAAGGCGAACCCCCCTCAGGCTCGACCGTGAGACCGTACTCGGAGGACGAGCGAGGAGCGACGCCTCGAAACACTCCGGTCCTCACCTCTTTCAAGGGAACTCCGTGAGGGCCCCGGAAGCCATCGGCCTGGAGTGACACGCTCCCGTCGAGGAACTCCAGACCGTTCTGGGAGACGAGGTGGACTTCGAGCTCGAGAGGGTCCTCCTCGGCCGGCGCGTAGTCGACCGTGACGGTCTCGCCTTGAAGAAGAGTGACCTGCTGCTCGAGCGGTGAGAATCCAACCGCTTCGACTGTTACCCAATAAGTTCCCGGCAAGAGGGTCATTCGGGTTGAGGCGCCGATCGAGGTGACCAGATCTGGCCCCGGGCCGCCTCTCACACACAGCCAACAGTCAAACACGAGGAGGGGGACGAGAACTTCGAGCGTGCTCTCCTCGATGAGAATCACCTCCGCCGGCAGGTCCAACGGATCCGAAACCAAGCCTCGAACATCTCGATAGCGTTCGCAGGAAACGTGGTAGTCGTAGGGAAGCGCGGCGAGACCGGAGATCCGCGCCACACCCGTCTCGTCGGTCGCGTGGTTACCGAAGCTGCCTATCGCCGAAGAGGCAGATTCTCGAAACGCCGCTCCGACGAGGGCACCCACCAGAGGTCTTCCAGCGACATCCGTGACCCTGACTTCCCACTCGACTGCCGTGGCGAGTGTGATGGTGATCTCGGGCATCCGACCGAGAGACCGGAGTGTCTTCACGAGTCGCACGAAACCGTCCGCTTCGATGATCAACACCGCGCGTCGCGCGGCGAGGAGACTCGAAAGCGTCACGACGCCTCGAGCGTCGGTCTGGAAATTGAAACTCTCTGAGAAGTCCTCGAGTTCGATGGCAGCTCCGAAGATCGGCGCGCCATCCTCGTCAATGACACGAATGACCATGGCCTCGGTGGCTGGATCGGCGGGAGGGGTGGGATCCTCCGAAGGTGCGACCCGAGCCTCGAAACTGCCGGGGTCCTCCCCTTCGCCGGGAGTCCCCCCTTCGCCGGGAGTCCCCCCTTCGCCGGGAGTCCCCCCTTCGTTCGAAGGGTGGGTTCCGCTACCGACCGTGGAGTGATCTCCCGCGTTCCGAGCGCTCCGGGAGGAATCTTCTGGATCTCCGCCCAGCCACGCCAAGAGGATGAGAAGGATGGCCCCCATGCCGATGAGCCCCTTCGTCGAGAAGAGGACTCCGACCAGGGAAGGGGATGCGGGCGTCGGGAGAGTGCTCCGCGGTTCGGATGCACGGGCTGTGTCCACAACTGCCCCGCTCGCCACTCCCGCCCCACCCCAGCTCCAGCCCAGCCCAGCCCAGCCCAGCCCAGCCAACCAGCGAGCGGCACGGCCCACGCCGCGCGGTTCCCGCCGTGACCCGCGTCGAGTGACTTCCGCAACTTCGCGACCGCGCGAACCAGTCGCGACCGTACGGTCGCTTCCGACTCTTCGCTCCGTCGGGCGATTTCCGCGGAGGAGAGGTCGCGAAAGTAGCGAAGGATGATCACTTCACGATACGGCTCGTCGAGCGCGATCACCGCTTCGGTCAACGCGCGGTGCACTTCGACTTGCTCGAGCAGCTCGTGGGGAGATGGGTCGCCAGCACGTGGATCCGAGGCGAGCTCTCGACGCTTCCGGCGGGTCGCCGATCGCCACCGCGTGAATGCGAGACGCCGAAGCACCCCCGCGCGCCAGGGGCGGTCGGTTTCCTCGAACGCGGCGCTGCGCTCGACCGAAAGGAGCGCCGTCTCTTGCACGAGATCTTCCGCCAACTCCCGATCGGAGACGAGCCGCCGCGCGAGGCCGCGCAGCCACTGGATCTCCTCCCGCCAGCGATCGATATCGTCTGCCATCAGCGTTCCTTCCACCGAGCGTTGAGTGTGAAGGAGAGATGCCGCCAGAGCGATGACTGATGCAGAGAAATCCCTCGCAAGCCGGGATTGAGGGGGCCTCTCGGGCGCTCCCCTCTCCCAGATCTGGGCTCAGCGCGGAGCCCAGCGGGGGACCCCCGAACCTCGCAGGTACGAGACTGAGAGTGCTTCGGACATGCTTGGCACGTAAGAAGGAGGGGGCCCACCGGTGGGCCCCCTCAGGGTAGTCAGCTCTGTCGCGATCGCCGGCTACGATCAGTCGTCGTCGTCGTCGTCGTCATCGTCATCATCATCGTTATTGTTGCCGGGACCGCTGTTGTTTCCGTTCCCGCTGCTCTCGTCGTCGTCGTCGTTGTCGTTGCCACCCTGGTTCCCCTGACCCGGGCCACCTTGAGGGAACAGAACCTCTGTCGACTCGGCGTGGGATGCAATGTCACCGCGACGAAGGCGCATCTGCTTGTAGAGCCAATTGCTGTAGAGCGCGAGTTGGTCGCTGAAGTGCGGGCTGAACGGGTCGCCGCTCTGCCCCGGCGCGATGACGTTCCATGCGCGGGAGTGCCGGCGCACTTCGACCACCATGTTGTAGGTGCCGCGATTCATCCACAGAGTGTCAGGGACCGACCCGGCCCCCTCAGAGGTCCACTCGATCACTGCGATGGGAGAGCGCCACTCGGTGTTGTCCGTCGTTCCGAACTCCAGGGTGAGGGCGTCGAGGGCCGCGACCAAGCTCTCCGTGACCGCGGTCTCTAGCGATTCTCCGTCGAGGTAGTCGTGGAGCAGCGGGACCGCGGGGCTCGGGTCGATGAGTCGGGCGATCAAGTTTCCCCCCGCGTTGAGGTCGAGGGGTGCGAGCGCGAACTCATCGCCGAGGATCCGACTCGTCGTTTCGGACCAGAAGCGTTGAAAGATCGTCACTTCGGAGGCGTCGTAGAGGCCGTCATTGTTCGCGTCATCTTGGAGCTGGTCCCACGCGGAGAGCTGGGCGACAACCTGCGGGAGACGCGGATCGCTCGTTGAGTCCACGAGGTCGAGGAGTGGCTCGAGAAGCCGCACGACGAAGACCGCGCGGGCGATCCCCGAAGGTGAATCGACCGTGAGTCCGGCGATGCGGTTGATCTCCATCAGAGACTGGGGAGTGACCGTTCCCGGAGTCAACGGCTCCAGCTGCCTGATGAGTGTGTGCACGCGATGCACCGGGCCCCACGTCCAGAAGCCAGCGTGTGAATTGGCCCAGCCGGCGCGCGGCTTGTTGTTCCAACTCGCGAGCCACCCTTGCTCGGGATTGATCGACTTCGGCATTTCCTCCCAGGGCACGAATCCCTGCCACTCGGCTGCGCCGGTTCCGTCGTGGGGGAGGAGCGGGTTGTCGCCCTCGGCGCGGATCGGAATTCGTCCGACGTGGAAGTACGCAATGTTGCCGTGACGGTCGGCGTAGAGAACGTTGAAGTTGTATGCGGTTTGAGAGAGCGCGTCCTCGAACTCGCCGAGGTTTCTGGCTCGCATGAGATCGAGATTCGTGGTGAAGCTCTGCATCTCGAACCCGACCCGCGCAGACTTGAGGGAGATGGCAAATCCCTCCCCCAAGGCGATGACAGGACCGTGCACACTCTCGAGGACGACCTGTTCGACCGTGCCGAGGCCGAGGACCGTAATCTCCTCCAGCCTGACCGAGAAGTCATGGAAAGCACCTTCGAAGAGGTACTGCCCGGGATTCTCAGGGTTCAATGCCTCGACGTAAAAGTCCGCATTGTCGGTACCGCCTGTGGTGAGCGTCCATGAGTAACCGCGGCCCACTCCGATCGCGACCCCAGGAAGCCCGGGAAGCTCCATCCCCGTCGCTTCGTAACCCGCACCGAGAATCCCCATCTCGTGGTTGACCTGAGGGGTCGTGTAGCCCATTTGGGGACCGCTCAGAAGCAAGGGCGCACAACTCGCCGAGAGGGTGGGGGAGATCAAGACGGCGTTCGAAGCGGGGCCCGGCTCGAGGCCGCACTCTCGCCGCGCTTCTTCCCATGCCTCCATCCGAGATCTCACGCACGCGCGGAGTTCCGCGGTCTCACCGGTTGTCGCCGGCACGCCGCTCGCGGTGCCGGGAGCCCCTCCGCCGCTGGCCGCGCTCGCCGTCACAGCCATCTGCGGAACGGACGTCGGCGCGCTCGGATCATCGATGACATGGAGGTCGGCGAACACCGCGAGTGCCTCGGCTCCCAATGTCGCGGCGAGCATCTCGAGCTCGGCCGCGTTGTCGAGCTCGGAGAGTCCGCCTGCTCCGAAGTTCTCGAGCACCGCCATGAAGATCGCAACGCTGTCCTCGGCGACCCAAACCTGAGGTGGTACGCCGCCGAATTCGACGGGGAGTTGTCCTGTCGCCGTCGCCTCCTCGATCCATGCGTTCATGCCCGCTGCGAAGCTCTCCAAGATGCGGCGCGTGCGAATCGGAGCGCCCTCGAGCATCTCAGTTCGGAGCGATGCGGGTCCGAACAGCGTTCGTGCAAGAACGTCGCTCTCCAAGGTCGCTGGGCCGAACAGCTCCGACTGTGTCCCCGTGGCAAAGCGACGGAACAGATCCGCCTGCCACATTCTGTCTTGAGCTTGGGCGTAGCCGACTCCGAAGAACAGGCTCTCCAGCTTCCGAGCGCTCACGTGCGGCACACCGAACTCGTCGCGCGTGATGCGCACTCGAGTTCCTCCGTCGTGTGCGCGAGCCTCTCCAACGATCCCTAGAGTGCAGAGCGCACCGACCACAGCGATCATGAGAGTCTTCATCCCGATCTCTCCCCTCTGGTTTGTTGGTCCCATGTCCGAGCGAGTCGTGAAGTCTCTCTGCACCGGGCAGATCGCCACTCGTTCGCTCCTCCACACGGACCGATCCTTGAATCCTTTATTTGGGAATCTCGCCGGTGGTGGGCAGAGGGACTCTCCCAGCCCGTCGTTCGGCACCGACACGCTCTCAGCACAACAACTGGCGTGCCCGCAGCGGGTGAGGATCCGCAACTCCCTCTGGGGTCTGGACTAAGGAGAACACTGGATCGATTCGGAGTCGCCGTGCGGTAGATTCTCCCGGAGGAGTTTCCGTTGACCTGTTCTTTGAAGCGGAACAGAAGCGCGTCCCGCGGATGAGAAGACGAAGAACAGCGGGGCCCGCTGTATCGGAAATCTGCTGCTTGCGGTAGCTTCATTCATGGAAAAGAGGCACGACTCGCGCGCCTCGTTCCAACCCGCCGACCCGAACCCTTTCGTAGCCTAAGGGAGGTCGTATGCTCGAAGCTCTGAATCCCCGCCCCTATGAGACCAAGGAGCGCACGCCGTTCGCGGTGGTCCGTGCGATCCGCGCGACGATCGTAGAGCTGTCGACGACGCTCCACTCTGAAGACCTTGTGATGGAAGCGATCGCAGGTACGAGGCTCGCCCACGGATCTCGTTCGTACATTCAAACGATCGCCAGCACCGGTCACTCGATTTTCTATCACCAGCTCCATGCGCTCTACGATTTCGGGCGATCGGTCGTCGATGCCGAGCACCGAGAGACCTTCTGCCGCCGCTGTGGGCAGATTCTCACAGAACTGGTCTTCGAGGAGAACGTTTACTCGCTTTTCCAAATGGCGATGGCGAGACCGGGTGCGCTGGGAGGGACCTATGTGTCTCTCGTCGAGGCGATGCTCCATAACTACTCCGGCCACAGATATCTGTACTCCTTCGACTGTCGCGCCGATGGCGTCACCCTGGAGTTCACTCGTCGGGATCCGGAACAGACCTGTGCGCATCTCGAGCAGTTTGCCCTCGATCCCGTCGAGTGCTTCAGAAACAGCTTCGAAGTGTTGGCTGGAGCGTTAGAGACGTTTTCAGACCGAGTGATCGAGAACTTTGACTCCGCGGCCGTAGAGATTCGTCTCCTTGCCCCCAACCGGGGAGCGATCGACCTTCCGATCCACGAAGAGGCCAGTTTCGCGTACGAAGACCTTCTGCGAACCCTGATCGAGTACACCCGCAAACTCCAGGTCCGGTGGCAAGAGGCTCAGCGAGAGGAGCAGGCTGAGGCGCAGTTGTTGACGCAGTCTCCCGCACTACTGACGACGTGGAACATCCTGCGTCGCGCCAGCCTGAGCGATGAAATCATCCTGCTCCTCGGTGAATCGGGAACCGGGAAGAGCTACCAGGCCCGAAGAATCCACGAGCACTCGAACCGAAGGGAAGGACCGTTTGTTGAGGTTTGCCTCCCTTCGATCGGCAGTGACAACCTCATCCTCTCTGACCTGTTTGGTCACGAAAAGGGAGCCTTCACCGGGGCGGATCACCCGAAGCCCGGTCTCTTTTCACTGGCTGACGGCGGTACGATTTTCCTCGATGAAGTGGGAGATGCCTCTCCTGAGCTGCAGGCGAAACTGCTGCGGGTGCTCGATAACTCCACCTTCAAGCGGCTCGGCGGCGTGGAGGATATCCACGTCAACGTGCGGGTGATCGCCGCGACCAATCGCGATCTGTTCGCGCTCAAGGAACAGGGGAAGTTCCGTGAAGACTTGTACTATCGATTGAGCGTGATCGAAGTGAAGCTCCCCCCGCTCCGAGAGTGCCGCGCCGACATCGCCCGACTTGCCCAGTTCCTCCTCGAGCGGGCATCGGGAGAATCGTCTCTGAAGATCCTTCCCGACGAACTCGCGGCTTGCCTCGGCGGCTACGATTGGCCCGGGAACATTCGAGAGCTCGACCATGCCCTGCGCTATGCAATGATGATCTGTGGGGGGGACGTGCTCACGGCGGAGGACTTCAATGAGCCTCTGAAGTCGATCTTGCTCGGACAGGCCCGGAGTCGGATTCCTTTGAGTCCGAAGGCGACGAACCGAATCCCGCCCTTGAATGGCTCGCACGGGCCGATCATCGACATCGCCGCTTTACGGGAGCACATTCGAACGACGCCTGCGGTCAGCCTTCAGCACGGGGCAGCGTACGAGTGTCCAGCTCATGTGATGTACGCGCAGCGCGTTTGGCTCGGAGTATTGATCGAGGAGTGTGGCGGCGATCTGCCACTCATCGGCAAGTACTGGGACCGAAGCTCGGAGAAGACGATCCGGAAGCTCGTGCGCGAGTATGGTCTCGAGGACGAGCTCGTCCTCGCTCGAAATGGTCGTTGAACACTCTCCCGGAAGCTTGACCGCAAGATCTCCCGCGGTGGCCCCCCGATCGCGTTCTGGCGGCTGTCAGACCGCTCAGAGACGGCTCTCGGGTGTGGAACGCTTCGTGCCTCCGCCTTTTGTCCGGGGGGTCGCGCGGTCGACCTGACGACCTCCCGTCGAAGGGAGGATCTCATGAAGATTGCCACGACCCAGATCAAAGAAGACTGGCACGACCGGCGCCTGTGGATCGATCCGCCGAGGGGATGGCGCGGACGAACCGCGCGCTGGCTCCTCGGCTGTCTCGAAAGCCGGATCGCCGCGTGGTCGATCCACGGTGACCGGCCGGTTTACGACAGGGAGACGTTCGACTGGATCGACGCGGCCGAGGCCCGGTGGGAGTGGGTGCGCGAAGAGGTCTCCGTGGTGCTCGAGAACCGAGAGTCTGTGCCGCGTTTTCAGGATGTCTTCGCGGGGTTCGTCGGAATCCAGAACGACGATGATTGGCGCACGCACTTTCTGATCGCGATGGGTCGAGCGGTCGAACCCAACGCCGGCCGCTGTCCCGAGACCATGCGACTGATCCACGAGATTCCCGGAGTCCGGAATGCTTTCTTCTCGATCCTGGCACCGCACAAACATATCCCGCCGCACCGGGGACCCTACAACGGACTGCTTCGCTTTCATTTGGCGCTCGTTGTGCCTGAGCCGAGGGAGAGGTGCCGGATCCGGATCGCGAACGAAGTCCACTCGTGGACCGAAGGAGACGCGTTGGTCTTCGATGACACTTTCCGGCATGCCGTTTGGAACGACACGGATGGCATCCGAGTCGTGCTCTTCATCGACTTCGAGCGCCCCCTCAGGGCACCGTACCACTGGCTCAACGCCCGCATTCTCGACGTGATTTCTCGAGCACCACCCCTGACCCGGGCGCGGCGTCGCCTCGAACGTCGAGAGCGTTGTCACGCGCAGGGAGGCTCGCCCGTGGTGCGTTCCGAGAGAGGAGTGCAACGATGAGACCATCGAGTTTTCCGGCTCCGATCGATCTCCGCGCCTTTGAGGCGGCGCTGGCAGAGGAGGTGACGGTGTCGACCTCGGGGAGCGCCCAGCGAAAGCCGGCTCGACAAACGAGTCTTCTCGCGCGCGCGTTCATCGCGACGGTTGCTCGCTCGGCGACCGTGCGCCGCAGAACCTATCGTCTCTTCTATGACCGCCTCGCTCGGCGTTCCTCGGACGTCGATTCGTGGACGACGATGAACTACGGATACGCCTCGCTCGAAGAGTGCGAGGGACATACGATCGATCTCGATCCTCTGGACGAAGAAGAGCGCTACTGTTTGCAGCTCCACGACCGGGTTGCTCGCGACGTCGATCTCGACGGACGGGTGTTGGTCGAAGTGAGCAGCGGTCGCGGAGGTGGCGCTTCGTTTTTGCACCGGTCGCGCCACCCGACCTGCACGATTGGAGTCGACATCGCCCCCGCTGCGGTTCGATTCTGCCGGTCCCGGCATCGAATTCCAGGCCTGACCTTCGAGGAAGGTGACGCGGAAAACTTGCCGCTCACAGATGAGTCGGCGGACGCAGTGGTGAACATCGAAGCCTCATTCTGCTACGGTAGTCTGGGCGGGTTTTTCGCCGAGGTCCGGCGCGTGCTCCGTCCCGATGGGTGGTTCTTGTTCGCCGATCTTCGACTCCGCCATGAGCTTCCCGAGTTCTTTTCTGCCCTTGAGTACTCGGGCCTTGAGGTGGTCGAGGCCGAGGATATCACCGAGAATGTCGTTCGCGCGCTGGAGCTCGATCACGCCCGGCGCGCAGATCTCATCGCCGAAAACTCTCCGCGACTTCTGCGTGGGGCATTTGGTACGTTCGCAGGTCTCATGGGGTCGCGCATGCCTGTCAAGCTCGCGCAGCGCAGCATGGTCTATCTGCGGATCGCGGCCCGAAAGCCCCGCGGTCCCGAGTCAGAAAGGAAGGACGGCCGATGAACGATGAATTCACAGATCGAGTCATTGCCTGTGTTGCTCGAGTTCAGCGCATCGATCCGGAGGGTGTGACCCTCGATTCGTCGTTCGAGGAACTCGGGCTCGACTCCCTCGACGCAATCTCTGTTCTCTTTGAGCTGGAGACAGAATTCTCGATCTCGATCGGAGAGAGCCTCCCGGTCGAGGCTGCCGGCGTCCGCGACATCGCACGAGAGATCTGGCGCTTCCTCGGAGAGCATGACTCGGAGAAGGGGGGATGAGTTGAAAGTCCTCGTCACCGGGATCGGAGCCGTCTCTGCTGCCGGAGTGGGTTGGCGACCGTTCTGGAAAGCGATGCGAGAGGGGCGAAGTTTGATCGAGCCGCTCGAGACGGAGGTGCCGATGCGGTTCTCGCGCGCGGCAGAGGTTAAGGATTGGAAGTCGGAGAAGTACTTCGAGCCGAAGCGCGCCGACCTCATCGACCGGTTCGCGCAGTTCGCGGTGGTCGCCGCGCGAGAGGCGATCCAAGGGGCGGCCCTCGACTCGAGTGACTTCGGAGACGGTCGGACCGGGGTGATCATGGGGACCTCCGCCGGAGGGCAGAGAACCCAGGATGAGCAGTTGCGGAGACTGTACGCCGATGGGGCCCGCACTATGCACCCCTTGAGCATTCCACGGTCGATGGCGAACGGGGGCGCGAGCGCGATCGCGACCGATACGGGGATCCGGGGCCCGGCTTTCGCGGTGGCGACCGCGTGCGCTTCTTCGAATCATGCCATCGCACTGGCGCTCATACTTCTGCGGTCCGGGGTCGTCGATCGGGTGATCGCGGGCGGTTCTGAATCGTTCTTCACCCGCGGCTTCCTCTCGGCGTGGGAAGCGCTTCGCGTCGTGTCACCCGACACTTGCCGCCCGTTCTCGGCAAACCGAAAAGGACTCATCCTCGGCGAGGGAGCGGGGGTCCTCGTCCTCGAGAAGTCCGACGTTGCCCGGGCTCGCGGAGCGAGAGTCTTCGGAGAGCTTGCGGGCTTCGGAATGAGTTCAGATGCATCCCATATCACGAAGCCGACCGTTGAAGGACCTGCTCAGGCGATGCGAGACGCGCTGACCGACGCTCAGCTGAATCCGGAGCAGATCGGATACATCAATGCGCATGGGACAGGAACCTTGGTGAATGATCCGATCGAGTGTCGCGCGATCCGAGAAGTGTTCGGCGATCATGCCGACCGTCTCGCGATCAGCTCGACCAAGTCGATGCACGGTCATGCTCTCGGGGCCAGTGGCGCTCTCGAGGCGATTGCGACCGTTCTGGCTCTCAAGAAGGGCGTGCTGCCGCCGACGGCAAACTTCACGGAGCGCGACCCCGACTGCGATCTCGACGTGATCCCCAACGAGGCGAGGGAGGTCACGGTTCAGGCGGCAATTTCGAACGCATTCGCATTTGGGGGGTTGAACGCGGTGTTGGCGTTTCGGGGCGTGAGTTGAGCGGCCGTGAGCTGAGGATCGCGGATGCGAGGGGACGGGGGACAGG
>CALEHF010000034.1 GCA_937876125.1 uncultured bacterium | reverse complement strand
GCCGATTCTGGGGTTTCAGGGCTGTTCTGGCACCCACTGATGTGTGAGGAGAGGCGAAAAAGTTTCGACGTGGGGGTTCTCTGTGGAGAAGCGAAGAACTGTCTACCCGCAAACAACTTAACGCCCGTGCGCGAGTGATCATCGCTTGGGCACAGGAAAACGGTGCTTGCGTCGGATGAGTTTCGGGTGGATACCGTGTGCGTCCGACACGTCCGACACGTCCGACGCCGAAGGACAGGCTCGCTCGCCTTGTCCAAACTGCTTAAGCGTGAAAGAGGCCCTGTGAGCTACTCGAAACGAGTGCGCACTTCACCTACCAGGGGCCTCTCCTGTTGTCGTCATATTCAGCAATCGCTGCATCCACCGAAATCGCAATCTTGAAACACAGGATTCAGCGTCCGGCGTGCCTTTGTGGGCACCGGTCGCGACCCTGAGTAGGGAGTACGGTCATGTCCCATTTCGATCGAATCCTGTTGGAGAACGCCGCCTGGTGCGCTTCGAGCTCGAGCACCCGCCGCAAGGCCTCCATCATGCTCTTTGTGGTAACGCTGTTGCTTTCGTCGATGAGTGTCACTTTGCACGCACAAGGTGGTTCTCGGGATTCGTTCCTTAACTCCGTGGATGCGGACGGTGATAGCGTCCATTCAGCGGGGGAACGTGCAATGGTGGAGTGGTGGCTCGACGCTGGTGGGACATATGGCCAGCTGAGGGAGAATTCGACTCTCGTGAACGGCCTTTGGGACGCGAGTGTCTTTTTGGCAAGCGATGCCGCGCAGCTGACGCCCACGCCAAGTGGAGGGGGAGTCGCTGCAGCGAGCACAACCGCAGGCAGTGCAGCGCTTACAGTTGGCTCGAGTTGCAACCCCGGGTGCGTGTTCCTTCGTGGAGATGCGAACGGTGATTGCACCCTCAACATCGCAGATCCAGTGCATATCGGAAACGTCTTGTTTCAAGGCGATACGCTCAACGGTACGGATGACGCTGCGGATACGAACGACGACGGAAGCTTCAATATTGCGGACATGATCTACCTGTACGGGTATTTTTCTTCGCCTCCAGGGCCACCTCCTCCTGCGCCCTTTCCAGAATCTGGGTTCGATCCCACCCTCGACAGCTTTGACACCGGTTGCATCCTCGCGCCTGAGTTCGTCGACGACCTGCTCTCTGTCGTTTTCAGCAGTGGGTCCTTCACCGTTACGGGCAGTTCCGGAGCGGTCCTCAATGCGGACGAGATTCAACTCCGTAACGTGACAGCTGCGGGGTCTTGGGACACCGACACGTGTCGTGGGGACTGTTTCGATGGTACGTGGTCTCTCTCGGTCAGCGGTTCGCAGGGGGACCTGCTCGAATTGGAAGCAGAGGGACCCGCCGGTGTCGGGTCGATTTTCCTGACGACTGAAGCTTCGAGCACACCACTTCTCGGCGTCGACGACTCTAGCTTGGCGAGCTACGGGGGTGGCGCGACCGATACTCAAGATGTTTCCCCGAATGGACTGCACCTCGGCGCGAGTCTGGACGGTCGCAAGTTGTCCGGCTCCGCATATGGGTGGAGGCTGCAGGCAAACCCGTACGAAGAGGGATTCTCTCACGGGAACGTAGTCGACAACGACTTGGACGAGCTCCTCGGCACCTATTCTCCGTACGAGGTCGACTTGAGCTTCCCGGCGGATGTGTCCGTGCCCATTGGGAGGAGCTACAGCTTCGCACAAGAGGACAGCGGCTCACACCACGACGCCGACGGCATCATGGGCCACAACTGGTTCCAGATTGCGCTTCCTGAGATCACTACCTCCGGCGACTACCTCTACCTCATCTATGGCGCCGATCGTTACCTGGCCTTTGAGGAGACCTCGACCGGGAGTGGCGTCTACCGCGGAGTAAACGGAACCGCCGGACTGGTCGTGGAGCAGTCCGGCTCACCAGACGTTTTTGAGTACCACGACGGAGTTGGAGCCGTCACATCGTTCTTCGGCTTCAACGCAACGGGTGGTATTGCCGGTGGGCTCTTCTGGAAGCACACCGATTCCGGAGGCAACGCCGCTTTCGTAGGGCACGAGACGAACGCGAGCACCGCACTCACGAGCGGCCTCAGTAGTGGGCTCGTGTCCACCATGTACGACAGCGCCGATCGCCGGTACACCTTCACCTACCCTAGCTCGCGCTTGACTTCGGTGGTTGTTGAGACCCAGACAGGAAGTTCCTGGGCCTCTCCGAGTAACATCACGCAAATCGGACAGGTCGACTACTCCTACACGACTGGAGGTGATCTGGAGCTTGTCGAGGTCTCCGAGGAAATCAACTCCGATACCTCCTACGACCGGAAGAAGCATTTCCGTTACGGCTCTGGCTCGACCGCGCACGCGGTAAAGATGGTAGTCGACTGGGAGGGGTGCCGTAGGTACGAAGACGCGGTCGGCAGCGTGACCGCAGCTAGCGATGCTGCGTTGGCTCCATACGCGGAACTTGAGCTGACCTACACTTCTGGCCGAGTGAGCTCGGTGACGCGAAGCGGCGAGTCGGCTGAGGTGTTCGACCTGAGCTACGACCAAAACTCCGCGCCCGCTACTTCCAGCTACGATCCGGCCTGGGAGTATCGGACTGTTGTTGAGCGCCCCGATGGCGCCTTTGCGGTGCGCTACTACGACGAGGTGGCGCAGGTGATGGCGTGGGTTCTGGCGGACTCCGACCCAGCAACGACGACCCCCACCGAACTGTACGCACAGCACGTGGAGCGTGACGATGGCGGACGCGTCATCTTTCACTCGAATGAGCTCAATCTCGACGAGTACAACCACTCGACCGGTGCGTTTGCAAGTCTTCCATCCGCTGGATTAGTTCTGGGATACGACCGCTTTGCCTCTGGAAGCCTCGAGGGGTTCGTGCACCGAACGACTTGGAGGGAAGGAGCGCACGGACTTCCGACCGCGCTTGATGATTGCGGGTACACCATCGCTTCGGCGACGATCAGCTCCGAAGACCTGTTGCGTCCCTACAAGACACTCGAACGCTATCATCGTAGTGCGACCGAGCGCGTCATCTGGCTGAAGGAGCCGACCTTCCGCACGACGGGGAGCGGGGTAGACCTCAACCCCATTTCTCTTCGAGAAGTGGTTTGCAAGCGCCCGGCAGTCTCAGCTTCGAAGAACGGGGCTGGGACCGAGGACGAGTCCAAGTCCTACTTCGACAATGAGCAGCGGGTCATCTTTTCAAAAGACGAGAAGAGTGTCGTCCGCTACCACGAGTACGACGCGCTTAGTGGGCAACTCGTGCGTTCAATCGTCGATGCCGACACGGCCAGTCTCAGTCCTCCAAGCGGCTACGCGACCGAGACAGGTCTTGGCAACGAAGAGCAAGTGACCGAGTACGAGTACGATGACTTTGCTCAACTACAGACGGTGATTCGCCCGGAAGGACAAGAAGCACAGCTCTATCGCTCGGTCCTCTCGGACGGTCGCCTCATCGTGCTGAGTTACCCGGACACCGACACGAGCGGGACCGCAGTCTACTACGGTCCGGTTCAGGCCCGCGTCTTGGGGCACGGCGGACAATTGTGGAGCACATTTACTGTCGGGATTGGTGCCTCCGGTACGATGACCGCCCAGTCGAGTCATGTCGATGAAACCGACAGCGATCCAGAGGATTCCGTCGCGAGCTTGGGCTCCGTGAATGAGCGGACTGACTCGCTTTGGAGTGAGTCGGGGGATCGAATCGAGTCGTCTCGCCGATACTACGACCTAAGTCTCGGAAGTTACGACCAGACTTCCTTCGCCTACGACGACCTCGGACGTAGAGTTCGGACCCAGAGCGCTGCGGGGACGATTGGTCGGACCGAATACGACATCCGCAGTCTGCGGGCTGGGGGCTCGATTGGAACCGACGATAGTGGGGGTGGGAGCGACAACATGGTGCAAGTCAACGCTCGCACCTATGACCTCGCCGCACGCCTTGTCTCTCGCACGGAGTACGTGGTTTCCGGCGGCGCAGGACGCGTGACCGACTATCACCGCGACGTGCGCGGGAGAGCGATCATTGTCGACCCTCCCGAGCCGCCGGTTTCCTTCCTCGCCTACGACAACTCGAGGCAGCTCTTGGCCAAGGGGCTCTACTCTTCGGTCGGTTCGATCGACATCGACGTCCACGATCCGCGCACCTACACCACCGGGCGTCTCGCCCTCAACGAGCACGCCTACGACGAACGCGGGCAGCGTTACGAGCGTGTGCTTCACGAGATTGACGACACAAACGGAAGTTCAGATGACACTCTGACCTACGACTACTGGTACGACGAACGTGGACTACTGCTCAAGTCTCAGGAGGAGTTGATCCAAAAGCGTGCTTACGATGCGCTGGGCCGGATGACACACCAATACAT
>CALEHF010000033.1 GCA_937876125.1 uncultured bacterium | reverse complement strand
GGAAGAGGATCGTGAGGATCCCAAAGAGTCGAGAGATCCGGGGGCTTGCCGATCGAGGGGTGACCACTTTGGAGCTCTCTTCGGATTGCAGCATGACAGGGGACTCCTCCCGGAAAGGCTCAATCTCAGATCATTCCAGACCTGAATTGGAAAAGGGCCGGCCAGGCACTCTGCGTGTGCACTCTGACTTCCAGAAGCCCCCGGACGGCGCGAGGCGGGCTCTCCGCGCACGCTTCCCGTGGAAAGCTGGTTCCGATGGAGTGGCGGCCCATCCGTGACGGAGGCCCAATCTAGACCGCCTCCGAAGCCGCAATAATAACCGATCCCTGCGCCCCCGCCCTCTCACTTCCCAGCCCCACGACCTCCGCGAAATCTCTTCGGCTGACCGCAGGCTCCCTGACCGCGGAGACAGGAGAGTCCGTTCGCGGACCGCCCGACAGTCCACGAGGGTATTCAACGCACCTCCTAGCGATATCCTTGAGGTGGAGGATCCTCCGCGACGCTGGAGGAAACTCCTCCATTTATTGCTCTGCTGAAGGGCCCTGTGGGCTCGCCGGTCCATATCACGCAGGTCTCTCGCCGCGTCCCCTCCGCAGAATTTCGCTATCCATCCCCCGCACCTGCTCCTCCCACTCGAGTCGCAGCGCAGGAGAACGGAGATTCTATGTCCGGGCGCCTCACTCACGCTGCACTGCTCGTGGTACTGCTCCATGGACTCGTCTCTGCTCAGTTCATTGCGGTACCGGTGCTCCTCGAGGGGGAGACCGCAACGGGACTCTCCGCGGCAGTTCAAGGCGTCGGGCGACCCGCAGTCAACCTGACAGGCCTTACCGCGATTGAGGGAGACGACTCGAATTCAGCGCTCGATGACTTCATCTGGGTCGGTTCCGGCATCCTTCTCGTCTCGGGGGATCCGATCGCCGGCACGCAGGGCTTCCTCGACAACGTCAACCCCTTCGACTCGACCCGACCGATCAATACCAGTGGAGCGGTCGCCTGGTCGGGGGACCTCGACGGCGTGCCCCTTTCGGTCGACCAAGTTCTGGGGGTCAACTCGACCGCACTCCTCACCGAGGGCATGCTCTCTCCCATCGCTTCCCGCAACTTCCAAGAGTTTTCGTTCGTCTCGATCGACGACCTCGGGCGCGTCTACTTCGAAGCTGACCTCGATGGCACGAGTTCAGACGACGAAGTACTCATGGTTCATACCGGCCTCGGCGTGCTCCCCTTGAGTCTCAATGCGAACTCTCTGTTTCGCGAGGGACAAGCCATTGTTGGGGGGCCGCTCAGCGGTCACACCTGGGACAACGGTGCATTCATCGACCTCCGGGTCAACGGATCCGGAACCATTCTGGTCGAGGGCGACCTCGAAACAACCGGAGTGGGCATCGCCACCTCGCTCGACAACGAAGTACTGGTGCGCAAGGTCTCGGGACAAGACTACGAACTGCTCCTTCGCGAGGGGGTGACTCTCCTCGCCACCCCGGTCGCCGGAATCGCTCCCTTCGAGTCGATCCACGAAATCGCCCTCGCGGACAATGGCGACTGGGCCGTTCGAGGAAGTGTCGATGATGCGGTCACCACCTTGGAGTTCAACGATGTCGCCATCGCTGATCTCGCAGGATTCGGCCCAATAGTGATCGCCCAAGAGGGGATGTCCGTCTCCGCGGAGACCGGTTACCCCGATGCGATTCTTGGAGCGATCCAGGGCATCAGCGTGAACTCAAGTCTACAAGTGCTAATCCTCGCGAATGTCGAGAGTCGGATTGCGCCGATTCCGTTTGACGAGGCTCTCTTTCTCTACGACGCGGGAACCCTGACCATGGTTCTTGCCGATGAGCTGTCCACAGTTCCCGCCCTCGGTTTCGCACCTCTCACCGGACTCACCACCGATCATGCCGCCCTGGGTGAGAACGGCGAAATCCTGTTCGGAGCCGAAGTCTTGATCGGCGGAATTGTTCGCGAGGGAATCTTCGAAGCAGTGTTGCCCGCCGTCTATCCAGTCGAGAACATCACATGTGTTCAATCGACGGGATCGCCAGGTGTTACCGCGACATGGGTGAACCCGCTGGCGACCCCTTACGATGGGATTCGGATCATTGTGGATGGCGTGCTCACCACCACGCTGACCGGAGGCGAGACGGGGTACCAGACGCCCCCCTTCTCCCCAGTCAACGTTCTGGTCACGCTCGAGATCGAGCCATTCATCGGAGCCGACGACGCCTTCCGAAGGGCGTGTACGACGTTCGTGACGAGTCCCCAGGACATCGTGGCATGCAGCACACCTCTTGCGCCCATCTTCGATTTCACGAGTACGACTGACACCATCAACATCCCGAACAGCGCAACAATCCGGGAGCTCACTATCTCTCTTCGCATCATGCACTCCGCCATCGGCGATCTCGACATTGGGGTGACTTCGCCCAGCGGAACGACTGTTGTGCTGACGACGGACAACGGTGGGAGCGCGGATGACTTCGATTTGACATTTGCCGATTTCGGGCTCCCTCTCGCGGGGACCCCCCTCAACGCAGGACTCTTCATCGCGCCGGAGGGACCCGGAACTTTCGAGGACCTCCGCTGCGAACCGGTCGGCGGAGACTGGACCCTCAGCGTTGCCGACGACGGCGGCGGCGACCAGGGCACATGGATCGACTGGTGCGTGAATGTCACAGAAGAGCCGGACCCGGCGGCCAACTGTTGCTCGCTTCCGACCGCATTGACCGCGAACAACGTCGGAGTCTGTTCCAGCGGCGCCGTCCGACTCGACTGGCAGAACAACGCTGCTTACGCCGCGCTCGAAATCGCACGAGACGACGGATCCAACTCAACCGTCATCTTCCCCATCAGCGCAACCGCGACCAGCCTGAACGACACCACCGCCTTCGATGGCACCACCTACACCTACACTTTGCGGGCTCAATGCTCACCCACCGGTATCGAGTTCGTCGCCGATTCGGTCAGCCTGACCGTCGATGCCTTGTCGATGCCAAGCGTCACCGATCTCGCGGCCTCTTCGGACTTCTGTTCCGGTTCGATCTCCCTGGCCTGGAATGACCACGGCATTCCGTTCGACTCTCTTCAACTCTTGCGGAATGGCCTGTTCCTGGCCGACGTGACGGGGACAACCAGTTTCACCGACGCGTCCCCGCCTGTCGGAGCGGTGGACTACTCCGTGGTCGCGGTCTGCGGCGCGCTCAGCGCCTCAGTCGACACGCTCGTGGAACACTCGCTTCAGCCCCCCGAGGCTATCGAGTGCGTCACCGACTCGACTCAATGCGACGGCATCGTCTCTCTCTCGTGGAGTAACTCCGCGTCCTACCAAGCGCTCGAACTTCGAATCGACGGGCTCGTGCCCACTCCGGGGATTTCCGCCGGGGCGACGAGCTACACCACCAGCCCCCTCAATTCGGGGGATCATGTTTTTGAGTGGTTCGCCGAGTGCAATGGGTTCCTGGCCACGGCCAGCTGCGTCACGACTGTCAGTGCCCCCCCGGGCGGCGAATCGGATTGCATTCTCGCGCTCGAGGGATCGAGGACCGCGGGGAATCACGGCGCCATCGACTCAGGCGGCGCGCTCGCTGCAGCTCTCCTCGCGAGTGGAGTGAGTACTTACACAATCACGCCCTTGTCGGGCGGAGACATCGTCACTGGACTCCCGTGCGGCGTCGATCTCGGTTCGTTCGATCGCATTTGGGTGCTCCTGGGAACGTTCCCGAACGATTACAGGATCACGCCTTCCGAGGGGGACTTGCTCGCACTTCTGAACCGCGACATCGGCGTCCCGATGTTGCTCGAAAGCGGAGATCACTGGGGTTTTCAGCACGCAGTGAGCGCACTCGACTCTCGCGATGGCGTCGAACCCAACGCCGGCCCGAGCCTGATCGTCGATGGCGACGACACCTTCACTTCAATGGCGGCGGTTGACTCTCCTGGACTCAATCTCTCCGGACAGTTTCCGTCGCCGGTCCCTTACGGTCAGGACAATCCGAACGGCCCCGACTACACCGATCGATTGACGCTCTCCGGTGACACACCGGGTGCACTCCTCGATGCTGAGGTGATCTCCGCGGAAGCCCTGTGGTTGAACAGTGCGGATGGAATCCCCGACGCGACCGATCCGGATGAAGGAATCCCTTACATCACCGCAGCCCTGACGACCCCGACGATCGGAGCACCGATCCTCGTCCAAAGTTTTGAGTTTGGTGGTTTCGGCCGAGACCCCCTCGACCCCGCCGCGTCCGATGCGCAACGCGTCCAGCTCGCGGAGTTCTACGTGGCTGCACTAGGCGGAATCCCCCCCTCGGGGACCGAGTGGGTTCGCGGGGACACGAATGACGACGGCGGAGTGAACATCGCGGACGCGATTTACCTGCTCAACGGTCTTTTTCCGGGGGGCGCATACACGAGCTCGCTCCTCTGTCTCGATGCGGCGAATGCCAACGGCGATCCCATCGTCAACATTGCGGATGCGGTCGCAATTCTCGACTCGCTCTTTCTGCCCGGAGCCGCCGCGCTTCCCAGCCCGAACGCAAGCGAAGGTTGTGGCTCGGCGACCGGCACTCCCCTCGGGTGCGATCAGTTCACGCACTGTCCTTAACGCTGGTCGCACTCGGCACGTCAACATTCTCGACGAGCGTGGGCGGTTTCGGCCGGGAGCAAACGTAGACAAGAACGGCGATCAGCAGCGAACCCACCGCCACCTGCGCCTCCCACCGCGGCAACCACCACACTCCAGCGCCTCCGACGACGACGATCATCGCGACCGCGAGACACTTCGCCCTCAGAGAGATCGCCCGATTCTCCTCCCAGTCGCGCACCAATCTTCCAAAACGTCGGTGGTGACGGAGCCAGTTGTGCCAGCGAGGCGAACCACGTGAGAAGCACGCGGCTGCTAAGAGGAGAAATGGGGTCGTCGGTAGAACGGGGAGAATGGCGCCGATCACTCCAAGCGCGAGCGACCCGAATCCGCCGCAAACCCAGAAATACCGCACGGGTCGCTCCTCTTCAGAGTGAGACGGGGCTCGAACTTCGAACACCGACTGTGGTGACCTACTCCCGAGGAGTCTAGTCGCTCTCTCCTCCGAGTGTGCGAGCCTTGTTCGCGGACGTGACGATGCCTCGGATCAGAGCTGAGCTGAACCCCTCGTGTTCCATTTGGTTCAAACCAGCGATGGTACACCCCATCGGTGTGGTCACGCGATCAATCTCTCCCTCGGGGTGTCGCCCTTCCTCCAACACAAGCGACGCCGCGCCACGCGCTGTTTGAGCGGCCATGGCGAGTGCCTCCGATGCGTGGAATCCAACTTCGATCCCGCCCTGAGAAGCGGCTCGGATCGCGCGGAGGAAGAACGCAATGCCACAGGCGCACACTGCAGTTGCCGGGGACATGAGGTCCTCATCGATCACGAGGGTCTTGCCGAGCGCTTCAAACAGCCCGCGCACCTCGCTGAGCTCATCTTCGTCCGCTCCGTCGGTGGCGAGACAAGTCATCGATTCGCCGAGGATGATGGCGGTGTTCGGCATCGCGCGCACGACGGGAACATCACCCCCGCATGCCTCACGAAGTCGACCGATGGAGACCCCGGTCACGATGGAGACCAAGGTGTGGCGCGCGGGATCGAGCGCCTCTCGAATCCCCGAAAGCACCTCCTCTACCTGCTCAGGTAGGACGCAGAGAAGGACCAAACGCGCGCCGGCTATCGCCGTGGCGTTGTCCGTCCCGGTCTGGAAACCCTCGCCTGCCAGGTCAGCGAGCCCGTCGGAGTGCCGCTTTGTCAGATAAATCTGGCCTGGGGCTGCCCGGCCACGCGCGACCGCCCCCCGGGCGATCGCCAGACCAATGTTCCCTGCCCCCAGAATCGCGATGCCGCCTGCCATGTCTCTCCTCCAGTACTGCCTCCCTCAAGCGGGGGGGGCTCCTTCGATAGATCGGCGGGGGAACTCGGAGGCGAGAGGGAATCGTAGCCGAACCGAGCAACCAAACGGGCCCCGAGGACCGAGTTCGCCCTGAGAGCGGAACCCCCGGGCTCCATGCTGGCCAGGGGCGCTGGGCCAATCCCTTGCCATAAGCCACCCCACGCTATGGGCTTGTGGAGTAGGACGAGGCACACAATGCGCCCGGATCGGCCCTCTCCGGGTGAAATTAGGGTCAGCGTGCCGCCGAGCTCGCCCACTAGCAGAAATTGGCGATTTCCGCGAGGGTTTTTTGACGATCGTCCGTCCTTTATTTTGAGTCAGGGTCATGAACCCCTGAAAGCGTCTCAAACAACACAATTCACCGGTTGGGCTCGTCCGCTGAGTCGATTGAGCCCCCAGAGTTTTGGGAGGAATCCAAAATGACTCGATTACTTCTCATCATCGCTATGCTCGGAACTGCCTTCGGCGCTTCCGAATGGCTCGTGGCCCAAGACGGTGGGAGTGCCGGTGGCACCCGTCGTCCCCTCGACCTGCCTTCTGGGGGCAAGGGATCGGACGAAGACGAAGAGGACGCGCCGGAGACCATCTCGTTCTATGGTGGCGAGTACGAGGGCGACGGCTTCTTCTGGTGTCTCGACAAATCATGCAGCATGGGCTGGGCGGGCGACCTCGATCAACTCAAGAACGAGATGCGTGAATCGCTCGATTCCCTGACCGAGAACTCTGAGTTCAGTATTGTTGCCTTCTCTTCGGGAACCACGGTGTTCAGCCAATTCCCCAAGGAGGCCAATGTTGGCAACGTCGCGGCCGGCAAGGCGTGGGTCACCGCGCTCGTCCCCGACGGCGCCACCTGCCTCGCCGACGCCGGCGTTCAGTGCGTCAACATTTCGAACATGTCCGAAAAAGAGAACAAGCAAGTTCTCATTCTTTCGGATGGTGAGCCGAACTGTCCTGGCCCGAGTGAAACGACCAGCATGATCACAGGGGCCAACTGGCAGCGTACGCCGATCAACACGATCTACATTTCCTCGGATGCCGGAGGAATCTCGTTCATGCAGTCTCTTGCGGCCGCCAACGGCGGAACCTTCTACCAGCCTCCTGGATAAGGCTCGAGAAGTCAGAAACCGTTCCGCGGGAACGATATACGGGTCGGACCTCCACCGCGAGGGCCGGCCCGTCTTCCATCTCAGATCTCTCGAGAATCTTTCGCTCGAGAGTCGGTCTCTCCGAGTCCATGCTCTGCACACTCCTGCCAGAGGCGCCAGGTCCCGTTTGATGAGGCGCTCGCATGGGCTTCCTCGATGACGTCGAAGAGTTTCTCTCCCGGACGGCCGCTCAGATCGGCTACAATTCCGGCTCTCAATCGCCCTCCCTGGCGCTCGCCAGGGGTGAACCCGAGGCAGTGAGCGGCCGAGCTGACCAATTTTCAGAAATGGGCAACTCGAGACGAGGGTTTCACAGCGGTCGTCCGTCCTGCAAGTTGAGTGAGGGCCACTGGCCCTGACAGCGTCTCGAACGATACATTTCGGTGATTGGGCTCAGCCGGTCGGTTGAGCCCCCTGAGATCCGGGAGGAATCCATATGACTCGTTGGCTTCTGGTAGTTGCAATGCTTGGAACCGCCTTCGGCGCTTCCGAATGGCTCGTGGCTCAAGACGGTGGAAGTGGCGGAGGCACCCGTCGCCCCCTCGACCTTCCTTCTGGAGGCAAGGGATCGGACGAAGACGAAAAAGACGCGCCTGAGACCATCTCGTTCTATGGTGGTGAGTACGAGGGCGACGGCTTCTTTTGGTGTCTCGACAAGTCATGCAGCATGGGCTGGGGGGGGCAACTCGATCAACTCAAGAACGAGATGCGCGAATCCCTAGATTCCCTGACCGAAAACTCTGAGTTCAGTATTGTTGCCTTCTCTTCGGGAACCACAGTGTTCAGCCAATTCCCCAAAGTGGCCAATGTAGGCAACGTCTCGGCCGGCAAAGCGTGGGTCACCGCGCTCGCCCCCGACGGCGCCACCTGCCTCGCCGACGCCGGCGTTCAGTGCGTCAACATTTCGAACATGTCCGAAAAAGAGAACAAGCAAGTTCTCATTCTTTCGGATGGTGAGCCGAACTGTCCTGGCCCGAGTGAAACGACCAGCATGATCACAGGGGCCAACTGGCAGCGTACGCCGATCAACACGATCTACATTGCCAACGATTCCGCCGGAATCTCGTTCATGCAGTCTCTTGCGGCCGCAAACGGCGGAACCTTCTACCAGCCTCCTGGATAGGCTCGAGAAGTCAGAGACTGTTCCACGGGAACGCTACGGGTCGGTCCTCCACCGCGAGGCCCGGCCCGTTTTTCATCTCAGATCTCTCTCGGACTCTCTCGCTCAAGCGCCGATCTCTCCGAGTCCGTGGATCGGCCCTCTCCAGCCAAATTCGGACAAGAACACTCGAAGAGCCCCATGGTGTGTTAGGGTTCACCCCCCCTTTGCCCAACCTGGAGCCTTGAATGACACCCTTCCCTTTGCAGGATCCCCGCAGCACTAGAGCTGCCGTTCCGCCCACGCAGGACCTCGTCCAGAGCACGAAACGAGCGCCGAGCGTAGAACCCACTTCGGGTTCTGGTCCCGCTCCGGTACCAGGTCCCGCCCAGGGTTCCGAGCGCGTTGCGTCGACTCCAGCCAAGGCGGGGAAGACCCCAGCGGTCACGTCCTGCACGTTCGCCGACCTCGGTCTCGATTCGACCTTGGTCCAGCGCTTGGCCGATGGTGGCTACGAGGCCCCGACTCCCATTCAAGAACAGGCCATCCCCTCACTGCTCGCAGGGCGCGACGTTGTCGGACTCGCCCAAACGGGAACGGGGAAGACCGCAGCCTTTGCGCTGCCACTCATCCAGAATCTCAATGTCGCGGAACTCAAAGTCCAAGGCCTGATTCTGTGCCCGACGCGCGAACTGGCAATGCAAGTCTCCGCAGCGATCAGCAGCTACGGGGAGTCGAGCAAAGTGCGAGTCCTCACCGTTTACGGTGGCGCCCCGATCTACAAGCAGCTCACTCAACTGCGCAGCGGAGTGCATGTCGTTGTCGGGACACCGGGCAGAGTGAAGGATTGCATTTCGCGACGCGCCCTCAACCTCGACAACGTGCGTCACGTCGTTCTGGATGAGGCGGATGAAATGCTCCGCATGGGCTTCATCGATGACGTCGAAGAGATCCTCTCCAAGGTCCCCGAGAAGCGACAGACGGCCCTCTTCTCCGCGACGATGCCTCCAGCAATTCAACGGGTTGCTGAGTCGTATTTGCGCGACCCGGTGCAAGTGAGGATCGAGACGCGCACGCGGACTGTCGAGCGCATCGATCAGCGGGTCCTGTTCACCCACGGCGGCGAGAAACTCAACGCACTCACACGCATCATCGAAGCCGAGCCGACCGACGCCGTCTTGGTGTTCGCTCGCACACGGGCGAGCTGCGCTCACCTTGTCGAGTCGCTCCGCAGTCGCGGCGTTGCTGGTGCCGCTCTTCACGGCGACCTCAATCAGGATCAACGAGAAGAGATCGTCAACCAGCTGCGCGCCCGAAAGATCCAGCTGGTCGTGGCGACGGACATTGCGGCCCGAGGTCTGGACGTCGAAGGGATCACCCACGTCATCAACTACGATCCACCGTCGGAACCGGAGATCTACGTCCACCGTATCGGTCGGACCGGGCGCGCAGGACGCGAGGGAGTCTCGATCCTGATCATCACGCCGCGCGAACGTCGACTTCAACGCTCCATCGAGATCTACACAGGCCAGCGGATGAAAGCGATGCAGGTCCCGACCAACCAGGACCTTCTTGCGAGCCGCATGGCAGAGTTCCGCTCGCAGGTTCACGATACGATCCAGGAGGGGGGTCTCGATCCCTACACCCAGGTCGTCGACGAAATGGTCGCGCAGCCCGGTGCGGACCTCCGCCAGATCGCTGCCGCGCTCTCGCGGATGGCGAGCCGTGAGCGCCCGCTTCAGATCAATGAACCAGAACCACGGACGGCAACGACTGCGACCCGCGACAGCGCGCCCCCTCGCCGAGGGCCGCCGCGCGAAAACACAGTGCGTATCTTCGTCTCTCTCGGCCGCAGCGCGGGGCTTCGCCCCGGCGACTTGGTCGGAGCGATCGCGAATGAAGCGGGTGTTCCTGGACGCGTGATCGGCGCGATCGACATCCGGGACAAGGTCAGCTTCGTGGATGTCGCCGCCGAGCACGCCAGCAAGATCTTGGAGCGGATGGGACGCGTCACGATCCGAGGACGCACAGCTGCCTTCGTCGAGGCGAGGCCAGAGAGCAATGATCGGTTTGGAGCGAAGCCGAGTCCCCGGCGCTTCGAGCGACCGAACGTCAAGCCTTCCGGCGCCGGCCGGAGCTCAGAGTCGGGACGCAGTTCTGAGGGCAGTCGCTACGAGCGGTCCGGCGGAGCATCGTCGCCACGTCCTCGGGACGCGAAACCGTGGAAAAAGCACAGCAAGGGCCGCTAGCCCGCTCTTCCCCCCCCACTCGAGCATCGCTGGGAAAATCGAGCCACACGCCGAGAGTCCCGGTCAAATTGAAGAGCTCGTCGAACAAGTCGCCGCTCAGCGCCCGATCGCCCGACAGGGTCACCTTCCATACATCCTTACCGCTCTCCCGCTCAGAGAGAACATCGACACCGTTGAGCGCGGTGTCGGCAACGCTCCCGTTGAACTTGTTCTTTTCGAAAGCAATCTTGCGGCGGGCCCGCTCCTTCCCTGACGCCAACTCGCACTCC
>CALEHF010000032.1 GCA_937876125.1 uncultured bacterium | reverse complement strand
GGCGAGCCCCACTGTTTCGTGTCGGCGTGGAGATTGGTGGCGACCGCATCTTCCGCTTCGACATGAATCCAACGGTCACGGTTTGCCTGCGCGGCGAGCAGCGCGCCGTCGACCCCGCGGCGCCACTGGCCGTCGAGCGCGCGTGTGACGTCGGCTTCGACGGTGAGGTGCGCCGTGGCATGCACCTTCTTCTCCGCTTCCCACACCTTCCGCGACTCCAGCTCCGCGGCGGTCGCGATATCGGCCTCCCGCCACGACGAGACGTGATTGAAGTGCTCCATCGTCTGGGTCGAGCGGAAGATCCCGGCGATCGCGTAGTAGTCGGTCGTCGGAATCGGATCGAACTTGTGGTCGTGACAGCGCGCGCAGCCGACCGTCATCCCTTGAAACGCCTGCATCGCGACGTCGAGCTGCTCGTCGACGATGTCGATCGCGAGCTTGTCCTTGTCCTGCTCGGCGAGCATCTTCGGACCGAGCGAGAGAAACCCGGTCGCGACCACGGCGGCGAGGTCCGCTTGCTCAACTCCCGACGGAGGCAACAAGTCTCCCGCGAGCTGTTCGCGCAAAAACTGGTCGTAGGGTTTGTCAGAATTCCAAGCCTCGACCACGTAGTCGCGGTAGCGCCACGCGTGGCCGTGGGCCAGGTTCTCGTCGAGGCCGTTCGAATCAGCGAACCGGGCGAGGTCGAGCCACATCCGTCCCCACCTCTCCCCGAAGTGAGGGGAAGCGAGTAAACGATCGACGACGCGCGCAAATGCTTCTTCCGAAGTGTCGGCGAGGAACGCGTCCGTGTCAGCGAGGGTCGGGGGGAGCCCGGTGAGCACGATCGAGATCCGCCGGATGAGAGTGCGCCGGTCGGCGGGTGCGGAGAGCTCGAGGCCGGCGTCGGTGAGTTCGCGGAGGATAAAGCGATCGATCGCCGTTTCGGCATCGCTCCCCCCAGAGGGCGGAACGGGATCGAGCATCGGGCGGAAGGCCCAATGCTCGAGAGCGGCTTCGAAGTCGATCTCGGAGACTCTCCCCGATCCTTCGCGCGGATCGGGAGCGCCGTCGGCCACCCACCGTTCGAGGATCGCGATCTCCCCCCGGTTCAGAGAGTCGTCGGGGGGCATGACGAGCTCGTCGTTCTCGCGGCGCACCGCTTGGATCAGAAGACTGGTATCGGGTTCACCTGGAATGACCGCGGGACCGGAGTCCCCCCCCTGCTGCCACCCGTCGCGACGGTCGAGCCACAGGCCCCCTTTGCGCTTCCCCGACTCTTCGGAGTGGCACGAGTAGCACTTGTCGACGAGCAAGGGGCGCACCCGGCGCTCGAAGTGGTCGAGGGGTTCATTGGCGTGAAGGTGCGGCGCGGCGGCGCCGGGGAGGAGCACTACGGGAAGAAACACTGCGAGTAGAGTGCGGAGGAATCCGATCTGGGCGGGCATGGGGGCTCCTGAGCAACTCCTCGAGTAACGGGGCTCGTGAGTATAGAGCACGAGGCGTTGGGGGGCTATCTCGCAACAGACTCACGATTCCGAAAGCAGTGACGAAGGAAGAACGCTGGGGTAGTCTCTGAGGCCTGCGGAAGTGTGATCCGTCCTCGGCGGCTCTCCTCAGAAAGGACCCCGTGCCCAGTTCACGACTCGAAGCCTTCAGTGACGGCGTGCTCGCGATCATTATTACGATCATGGTTCTCGAGATGAAGGTCCCGGAACACAGCGCACCCGAGTTTTCCGCGCTCAAAGAGATCTGGCCCGTGTTCTTCGCCTATGTGCTCAGTTTTGTCTACTTGGGGATCTACTGGAACAACCACCACCACATGCTGCATGCCGTGAAGACGGTGAGCGGGCCGGTCCTCTGGGCAAACCTCCACCTGCTCTTCTGGCTCTCCCTCATTCCGTTTTCCACGGCTTGGCTCGGAGAGGCGGGGATCGCCGAGGCGACGACGGCGGTGTACGGCGGAGTGCTCCTCATGGCCGCGATCGCGTTCGTGGTGCTGCAGAAGGCGATCATCCGAAATGAAGGGCCCGAGTCGCATCTGCAAGTCGCGGTGGGCAAGGACTGGAAGGGGAAGGCTTCGCTCGCGATGTACGCTCTCGCGATCGGCCTCTCCTTCGTGGAGCCGATGTTCTCGATCGGGATCTACATCGGCGTCGCGCTGGTGTGGGTTGTCCCGGATCGGAGAATCGAGCGGGTGCTCCTTTCGCAACAGGAGTAGGCGCTCTCGTCGGCTTGATGGACGCGTCGTTGTCGAAACCCCGCTCAGCCCCGACCGACGAACACCGCGACCCGCCCCCGCGCCGGAATCGCCACCTCCACCTCGATCTTGTACTCGCGGTCGAGCCGAAACTCTGCCGGCTCCCCTCCCTCCCCCACGCGCACGGACACCGATCCATCGACTCCCGCGTAGTAAAGCGGCAGCGTGATCTTCCGCGTGATCTGTTCGTCGAGCGGATTGTGGAGCATCGCGAACGCCGGCGTGTCCAAGGTGGGGTTCACGTGCAGCAATCCATCCCAATCGCGCCCGTCCGCCCGTCGGAGGTGAATCACATCGGATTCGAGGATCGCGCGGTGGCGCTTGTAGAAGTCGACCCACTTCTTCACCAAGTCGCGCGTCTCCTCCGAGTCGTAGAGCCTCGGGCCGCGCCAACACGCCTGAACCCCCGAGCCGAGGTTGATCGCGAGGTGCCCCCCGTACTCCTCCAAGTGCTCCGCGAGGGGCTCCAAGGTCGCCGCGGGGCCGCCACCGTGATACTCGGTCAGCGGTACGAACATCCAACCCATGCTCGGAGTCTTCTCCCAGGTGCCATCGTAGATGTTCTGGCGCGCGTGGATCAGCTGCTGCGCTCGCGGAAGGGACCAGTTCGTCTCGCGGTAGCCCATGCCGCACTTGTTCGATCCACTCAGGTAGTAGAAGTCGGGGACGTTCAGGTAGACCCCTCGGCCGCGGCACCACCGGTAGAAGTCGCGGATCGTCTCCCACTGCCGCCACTGGCTATCGGCGTGGTCCTTGTGACCGGGGTGCGTCGTCGAGGCGCAGAAATCACCAGGGTAGCTGCCGTCATGCTCGAGGAGGCGAAAATCGGTCTTCTCGATGAACGCGGTCAGCTTGCGGAAGTACTCCGCCCCCCATTCGCTCCCAATGCACGGCGCGTTCCCGAACTTCGCTCCCCCCGGCTCGCCGGTCGCGAGGTCGATGACATCGGTTTCGGGGCCGACCCGACGACTCGACAGGAGCGAGTAGCCGCCGAGTTCAACGCCACTCTTCGCCGCGTGCGCGACCAGCCCGCGCCAGCGCTCGATGTTCTCCGGAGATTCGTCTTCGATGTTGAATCCGCTCCCGAACGTCAGAATCAGCATCTCGAAGCCCACTTGGGCGCACTGATCGATGGCGAGGCGCACCGCATCGGGATCGGCGTGACGGACGTGCATCATCAGAGGGTTCTCGGTGCACCACGGCGCGATGGTGCGGTACATGCGTCGCACCGCGAGTCCACGCCGCTCGCGATCACTCGAGTCGTTGGCCAATTCGAAGGTGCGGAAACTGGTGAACGTCTTCCCCGGCGCGAGCGTGACCCCCGGACCGATCGGCGGCTTGCTCTCCAAGAGACAGAGCGTCTGCCGCGCGTAGTTCACTTGGGTCCGATAGTCGGGGTCGGGGAGCCAGTGGGTCGTCACGTCACTCGAATCGCGATCCATACCACCGAAACAGTAGTCACTCTCGACGTGAATGGATTCAGGCGAACGGCTCTTCGAGGGTTCGACGGTCGAGGCGTGCTCGACGACGGCCAAGATCTCGCTGGTGAAGTGATCGATCTTGATCGACGCGGGTCCGCCATTCTCGATGGTCAGCCATTTCGCGAGGAGCGGAAGGCCATCGTAGATCTC
>CALEHF010000031.1 GCA_937876125.1 uncultured bacterium | reverse complement strand
GTGGGGCGAGCGGATTCACTCGGCGGCGACTACGATCGCTACGGTTGGTACGTAGAGGCCTACCACCGTTTTCCGCGCCTCTTGCCGTGGGGGCAAGCGATCGAAACCGTCGTGCGCTACGACGACGTCGACATGAACGACTCGGTGCGCGACTTCTCGGATGTCCGACGCTACTCGTTCGGCGTGAACTGGGTGCTCGACGAAAGCTGGCGGATGAAGACAGAAGTCTCGATTTCTCGGGAGGATGGAGAGTCGGTCGCGAATGATGGTCGATTCATTCAACTCGAGTATCACTTCTAGAACGCGCGCTCTTCGCGGGTCGAGCGCGCTCGGCCTTCTGATCCTACTCGCGGGGTTCGCGATCCGGCTCAGCACAGCAACGGGTCTCCCCGACACTCCCGACGCGGTCCGCCTCTTGAACTCCCTCGAAACCTTCGATCTCCTCGAGTTCTCCCCCCAGTTCCCCGGATACCCTCTCGCCGTCGCGGCGGCACGCTCTCTGGTGGCGGCGAGTGATGCCGCTGAGCTTGGATTCTTTCTCTGGCCCGGCCTCGCGTGGTCGTGGTTGCAAATCGCAGCCGCCACTGTGCTCGCCCCTTTGGCGGTGCTCTTGTGCATTCCAGCGGATCGACCACGAGCTCGACTCGGCGCGCTTGCGCTCCTCGTCGCCCATCCGTTTCTCGCCCTGGAATCGCTCCGAGTCGGCACCGACTTTCTCGCCCTACCGGGAATCTTCGGTGCCATGCTCCTTTTGCGGCAACCGGGAGGGTCGTTCCGCGGAGGCGTTCTTCTGGGGCTCGCACTCGGGTTCCGTCCATCGCTCTTCCCGTGGCTTCTCGCGCTCCTCGGCGCGCCGAAGAAGCGTGCCGCCGTCGCCGGCGCCGCGGTCGGAATCCTCGCCTGGGTGCTTCCGACCGCCGCGATCGTCGGGGGAGAGACATGGCTCTCGGAAGGTGTGCGATTCGTCGGTGGACACTTCGGGACCTGGGGAGGATCTGCGTGGACCGACGTCGGCCGAGAAAGCACTCGCCTGGGAACCGCGCTCGTGAATTGGGGACTCGAACCACTGGCACCCGCAGTCCTTCCAACTCCGATCCGCGGGGCGCTCATCGTGGCGGGGGTTCTCGGCGTGATCGGGCTACTGGTGGGGTTCAGACGGGGCGGGTTCACGTTCCGGTTCGGCCCGCTGTTTTGGGGGGTGACGGGGTACCTCGGTTGGATTGCTGTCGCCCAACACCCGGAGCACTCCCGGCACGTGATCCCGCTCGTCCCCCTCGCCCTCGCGGCCCTCATCGGCGGGTTCGCGCCAAGCAAGGATCGGCTCGCCGGCGCCCTCGGTGTTCTGCTCGCTGCAGCGCTGCTCCCCTGCACCTGGGGGCTCCTCGGGGCCTACCACAACTCCATCCCCCCCGCCTGGGAAGCCGCCCAGGCCCTCGCCTCAGACCCCCGCTTCGACCCGCTTCTCGACCGGGTCTACGTTGCCGATGATCGGGCCTACTTCCGCTCGGTCGGCCCGAATTGGTCGATTGGCACGGTCTTTTCTAGGGAAGAGCTCGAACGCGACCTGGATTCACTCCCGCTCCCCCCTCGATGCGTGTGGGTCTCCTCTCAGATTGGCGCGGGGGAGGATCGCCCCCGCCCGACCGAGGAATCGGCGATCATCGCACGACGTGATCCGAGCCTCTGTTCCTATGCAGCCGAAGTTCGGATCGAACCTCATATCGAAAGTGAACCGCGATGATCGCGCCTCGTGACCCAGCCCCTATGGTCCGTCGAATCAAACCGTTTCCCCTGACGCAGCACTTCATCGTCACGAGCTTCTTCACCACCCTCATCGTTGCCGCGGTGACCGCACTCTTGACCGGACTGCTGGTGGAGAACGAGGTGATCGATCGAAGCCAGGACTACGCCGAAAAGGTCATTCGCCACCTTCAAGAAGACATCCTCGAAAACTTCATTCGACCGACCCTTGCCGAAGACGGAACGATCGATCTCTCGAACCCGCGCCACTACGCTCGACTCGATGCGGTGGTGACGCGATTGATCGCAGACTTCCGGGTCCGCGCACTCTACATTTTCGACCCCGACGGCACCGTGATCTACGCGACGAATCCCGAACACCTCAACCAAAGAGTACCGCCATCGAACGATCTCTTTCAGCAGGCACTCCTCGGGAAATCGGTCGCAGCGGTGAGGGGACGGGGCGACCCGCTCGACCTGGGCCGAAAGGGCGAGGTCCCCCTCCTCGAGACGTACGTGCCGGTGACTTCACTCGCCGACAAGGGAGAGGTCACCGACTCGAGTCAGATCGCGAACGTGATCGAAACCTATCTCGAACTCGACGTCGTCAATGAGGAAATTCGGCAGACCAAGTGGAGGGTCTCGATCTTCACGATGCTCGGAAGCGCTATCTTGTTCGCGGTCCTGCTCTTCATCGTGCGCCGCGCCGACGTGCTGATCCAGGAGCGCTCTCGCGACGTACTCGAGAGCAATACGCGACTTCACGAGTTGACCGAAAGCCTCGAGGCGGAGGTCGAACGACGCACCGACGAGCTGGTGAACAAAGAGAAGCTCGCGAGCCTCGGAACCCTTGCCGCCGGGATTGCCCACGAGGTCAACAATCCGCTCGCGACCATCGCGGGCGCCGCTGAGGGTCTCCAGCATCGCATCGCCGATGCTCGAGAGGGAATGGGGATCGACTACGAGGACTTCGATTCCTACCTCGACATGATCCAACTCGAGGCGTTTCGCGTGAAGCAGCTCACTCAAAGCCTCCTCAACCTCTCGCGTCAGCAGGCGGACGAGATCGTGCAGCTCCTCGATGCAGGAAGGCTCATTCACGAGATGCACGAGCTCGTGCGGGTCAGCGGAGCGATGGATGGGGTCGAGGTCGAGATTGACCGCAAATCGTTCGGGCTCTTGGTCCACGTCTTCGAGACTTCGATCCGACAGGTGATCTTCAATCTAATGCGCAACTCGGTCGACGCGATCCACGAGCGCCAGGAGGCGAATCCCGACTTCGAGGGGGGCACGATCCACTGGTCGGTGCGTGAGATCGGCACTCAGATCGAGTTCCTCTGCTCAGACGATGGCATTGGGTTTGCTCAGGGTGAAGGACGAAAGATGATGGAGCCGTTCTTCACGACCAAGCCCCCCGGCAAGGGCACGGGACTCGGCCTGGCTCTCTGTCACAGCCTGGCCGAACAGATGCGCGGAACGATCCAGATCACCAGTCCCGGCAAGAATCAGGGAGCGGTCGTGAGGCTTCTCCTGCCCAAACAGAACGTACAGCAAGAGGGAATCATCCGATGAACCAACGCAAAGTCCTGATCGTGGACGACGAGAAGAACTTCGCCGACCTCCTCGGCAAGGAAATCGCACGCATGGGTTTCGCGACGGAAGTGCGCTACGACAGCGACTCCGCGCTCGACTTGCTCGAAGACCAAGACTTCGACGTCGTCCTGCTCGACATCAAGATGCCGGGGCGCGACGGAATCGAGACCCTGCGCGAGATGAAGAAGCGCCGCCATACCCACGAAGTCATCATGCTCACAGGCCACGCGACTCTCGACAACGCCCTCGAGGCGATGAAGATCGGCGCCTACGACTATCTGACCAAGCCGTGCAAGCTCGAAGAACTGGGCGTGCTCCTCGACAAGGCGGTCGAAAAGGGTGAGGCCCTGCGTGAGAACCAAACCCTCCGTCAAATCCTCAGCTCCGGCGCCTCAGACACGAAAATCATCGGGATGAGCGTCGGGATGCAGAAGATCATGGACAAGCTCGACAAGATTGCCGAGGCCACCGACGTCTCGGTCCTGATTACCGGCGAGTCGGGCACCGGCAAGGAGCTGATCGCCCGCGAGATCCACCGCCGCAGCCCGATTTCCGAAGCTCCCTTCGTCCCGATCAACTGCGCCGTCCTGCAGTCGGCGATACTCGAGAGCGAACTCTTCGGACACGAGAAGGGCTCCTTCACTGGAGCCACCTCTCGAAAGCTCGGATTGTTCGAAGTCGCTCGCGGCGGCACCGTGTTCCTCGACGAGATCGGGGAAACTGAAGAGACGATCCAAGCGAAGCTACTGCGCTTCATCCAGTTCGGCGAGTTTCGTCGGGTGGGCGGAAACGAAAATCTGAACGTGAAGCTGCGCATCATTGCGGCGACCAACCGCGATCTTGCGAAAGAGATCGAGGCCGGGCGCTTTCGCGATGACCTGTTCTATCGCCTCAACGTCGTGCAGGTCGAGGTGCCATCGCTGCGCGAGCGCCCCGAGGACATCCTCCCCCTCGCTGGCCATTTCTTGCAGCGCTACCGCGGCAACCGCAATCAGAAGTTCACCTTCAGCCCGCAAGCCCAGGCCCTTCTCACAAACTACACCTGGCCCGGCAACGTTCGCGAACTCGAGAACTTCGTGCGCCGCTTGATGATCTTCCAAGAGAACGCGGTGATCGAGGGCCGAGAGGTCGAGGATTGCTTCGGGACGCAGAAGGAGAGCATCGACGGGCCGGCGAGTTTGGTCCTCGAGGACGTGGTGCGCGATCATCTGTTGAAGGTCTTACGGCTGAACACCGGCAACAAGGCTCGCACCGCCGATGCGCTCGGCATCGCACTGAAAACCCTCTACAACAAACTCAACAGCTACAAGGAGCAGGGTCTCTACTCCGCCTAGGAGGCTGTCGGGAAACTGCTTTGTACGTCGAGTTCTGCCGAGGGTGCAGGGTGCCGGAAGCTCAAATCGTCGGTCGGAATGAGTTTTCCGACTGCCTCCTGGGAGGCAGTTCCGATAACCATCCCCACGGGCGGTCGGCCGCCAGAGGCACCGGCGCTCCTGGCTCTCGGGAGCCCTCCTCGATTGAGGTGATTCCCGACGAGCGGCCTCCATCGAGCACAATCGGCCGACTCCGCCGGTAAGTCTTACAGTAAATGAGCGCATTCGAATCAGTGCGTAGTCGATGACCACTCCGAATCACCCTCTCTTCTCTGATTCGCGATTTCCCATGCGCGCTGGCGCGACCCTTGCGATGGCGGTTCGTCGCTCGCCACAATCAGGGAGGCTCAATGCCCAAGCTCAGACGTCTCGCTCTTGTCGGACTACTGTTCGCTCCGCTCGCGGCCACCGGCTGCCACACGGTGGAATACTACGAGAAGCAGCTCCTCTCGGACCCCGCTATGGGCTTCGAGACCGATCCAACCGAGGTCCACTTTCAACAAAAAGTCTTCTACTCGATGGAGGGAAGCGCCGGAGGGATCGGCGATAGCGCTGGCGGAGGGTGCGGATGCTACTAAATTTCAAACGTAGCTCACTCCCCGCGCTCGGCGTGACGACCCTGATCATGTTGGCCCTGTTCTCGTCGGTCCCAGCGGCTCCCCTCTTCGGGCAAACCGAGTCGGGGAGCGCCGGCGCGGTCGAAGGAGTCGAAGGAGCAGAAACGACCGTGGCTCCCGAAGCCCAGACTTCTGACTCGCAGCCGGGGGACATGAAGCTGACGACCCGATTCAGCTTCTACAACCATGGCGATAGTGGGGACGGCAACCCCTTCCTCGACGAAGCGCTCACCGTCGTCGAGCCGGTTTTTATCTTCGATCACACCGTGACGGATACTTTCGCCTACTCCCTCGACTTCCACTACGACTACGTCTCGAGCGCGTCAATCGACCGCCTGAGCAAATTCCCCGAGCAGTCGGGGGCATCGGCAGACAACTACGTCGGGTTCGACGTCGGCGGTCGCTGGAAGCTCTCCGATGGCTGGAAGGTCGGCGCCCACGCAGGGTTCTCCGATGAGTACGACTACGATTCGGTCGGCTTCGGAGCGAACGCTTCTCGCGACATCGCGGGAAAAGACGCCACTGTGGGCGTGAGCGTGAATGCCTACTTCGACGATATTCGCGTGATCCAGTTCAATGGTAACGAAGCGGGGAGCGAGACCCGAACCTCGTTCAGCACCACGGCGTCTTGGTATCAGGTTATCACTCCGAAGGTGCACGGGACCTTTGGAGCGACAGTCAGTCTCCAAGACGGCTTCCTCTCGACGGCGTACAACGGCGTCGTGATCGAGACCCCCGGCGGTCCGTCGAACCCGACTCTCGACAACAACGCCAGCGGCACTGAATTCGCCGAAGTCCTTCCCGACACACGGATGCGCCTCGCGCTCTTTGGCCGCGTGCGTACCTCCGTCTCCGAGGGGAAAGCGTACGAACTCGGGGGCCGGATCTACTCCGACGACTGGGGTGTCACGAGCTTCTCGTTCGAGCCGCGCTGGTATCAGACGTTGATTCCCGGCAAGCTCGACAGTATGGCCCGGTATCGCTTCTACACCCAGACCGCAGCGGACGACTACGAAGATCACTTCTTCGCCGCGGAGAAGTTCATGACCCAGGACTCCGATCTCGCCGACCTCAGCTCGCACACGCTGGGCGGGCGCTTGACCTACCACCTCGACAACGACGACTCGCTGTCGTTCGGGCTCGACTACGTGTTGCGCAGTGATGGCCTCGATCAAGTTCTCGCGACCTTCGCGTGGGAGCACGAGTTCTAGGACCCGCACCGAGTGAAATTGAATCATCTTGCTCGCACCCGCCAGTGGCGGCAGGAAGGACATGAACCAGATGCTGAATACTCAGGCTTTGATTGCGGGATTGCTCACGGGATCTCTGCTCTTCGGCCTCGCCGGCTGTGCCGGATCGACTCCGCGAGGCAACGACACCGCTGCCGGAGTGCCGAGCTCGCTCGGCTCCAGTCGTTCCTTGACCGATCTCGATGGCGCCAGTCATGAGATTCTTGACGGAAAGTCCACTACCGTTCTCGTCTTTTGGGCAACATGGTGCGTTCCGTGTCGACGGGAGCTCCCGGATCTCGCCGTCGCACACGCAGCCCACGGCGAGAGCGCCCAGTTCTTCGGAGTGCTCGCGGGTGAGGCGAAGCATGTGGACGAGCAAGCGGCGCGGAAGCTCCTTTCGAAGGCGGGCGTGCGTTACCCTCAGCTGCGCGATTTCGACGGAAGCCTCGCTCAGACCTTTGGAGTGAAGGGGACGCCGACCGTGATCGTGCTCGGGCCCGATGGCCAGACGCGTTACCACGGTCACTCCCTCCCCGAATCTTGGGCTGGGTTGCTCGATAAGTAGTCGCGGGGAGGCCAGTCCCCCCCACCGGAGGAGGCCCTGATGATTGCTCACGAACACCGAAACGACTGTCGGGAGAACAGGATCGCGTCCACGGGCGCGATCCTGTTCTCTCTTTTCGTCGCTCTTACGTTTGTAGCTCCTGACGCGTGCGCAAAGGACTCCCGCCCGAAGAAGGCGGACCCAAAGAAGCTGGTCCCCGAGAAAGAGGGGGATCTCGAGCTCCGGAGCCGTCGACTCGGCGTGATGGGAACCGAGCTCTTCATCGAGGTCCTCGGTCCGGACGCAGAGAAGTTGGAACTCGCGCTCGACGCTGCAATCCTCGAGATTCAGCGGGTCGAGGATTTGATGACTGACTGGCGTGCCTCTCCGCTCATGGAGTTGAACGCACAGGCGGGGAAGGGACCCCAGAAGACCTCGCTCGAAATCGCACGTATCGTGCGACAGGCGAAGGAGATTCACGCATTCACTCAGGGTGCGTTCGACGTCACTTTCGCCGCCGTCGGAAAGCTGTGGGACTTCAAGCGCAAGCCGCCGTTGGTCCCCAAGAAGGAAGATGTCACTCTGGCCCTCCCCTTCGTCGATGCGAGCAAGATCGAGGTAGACGTTGACGCGATGACCGTCACGATTCCCGAAGGGATGTCGATCGGCCTCGGCGGAATCGCGAAGGGGTACGGGGTCGATCGCGCGATGGCGATCCTCATGGAACACGGTATCGAACACGCGATGGTCAACGCCGGGGGGGACTTGAAGGCGCTCGGAAAGAAGAGCGGCAAACTGTGGGAAATCGCGATCAAACACCCACGGGATGCGACGCGCGTGATCGCGGTGATCCCGATCTCGAATACGTGCGTCGTGACTTCAGGTGACTATGAACGCTTCTTCGAGATCGACGGCGTGCGATACCACCACATCCTCGATCCGTGCACCGGCTATCCATCGACCGGATCGATCAGCGCGACGGTGGTCGCGCCGGAAGCGGCGATGGCCGATGCCTTCGCCACTGCGCTCTGTGTGCTCGGCCCGGAGAAGGGGCTGCCGTTGATCGAGCAGATCCCCCGCGTCGAGGCGCTCATCGTCGACCTCGCGGGGAAGGTGCACTCGACGTCGGGGCTGGCCGGGCGAGTGCGGAGTGGGGAGTAAGACGGTCCCCGAAAGAGCGGAACCACAGTTTCCCTTCTGCGCAGCTCCTTCTCTCTGCACACGCTCGCCCTACGCCGCGCCCTACGCCGGCGGTGGCGCCTTCGCCTCGGTCGGCGGCGAAATCACACTCCCTGTCGACTTGCAGGTGCGCAGCTTTTCGTTCGACCAGAACTCGGCCATAATCTTCTTCAGATCGGTCTCGATGTTCTTAAGTGTGAACTCCGCCTCGTACACCAACTCGTGGGTGTCATCTGAGTACCATTGGAGCTTGTCGGTCACCCCAGCGGGGCGAGGCTGCTCGATCACGAGGCCGATGGTGTCCGCGGGGCGCTGGGGAGAGTGCGGAACGTTCGCCGGGAGCAGATAGATGTCCCCCTCGCGAATGATAATGTCCTCCGGCTTCCCCGTGTCGGGATGGATGATCCCCAGGGTGATGTCACCCTGCATCTGGTAGAAGAACTCCTCGGTCGCGTTGACGTGGTAGTCCTTCCGGGCGTTCGGGCCGCCGACGATCATGATGATCGTCCCCCGCTCGTCCTTCCAAACCATCTTGTTCCCTACGGGGGGCTTCAACGCATCGCGGTTTTCCTCGACCCATTTCATCATTTGAATCGGCGTGAAGAGGGACATCTGTGGCCTCCTGTCATCATTCTGCGAGAGAAGCCCAGAGGATAGCACGCGGCCGATCGGCGCGGGACACCAGTAGAGCGTTCTGTGCCCATCCTGGGAGGACGTGAGATGTCGCCTGAGACACAATCCTCCGAATCCACCCCGTGGCCACGTCGGGCGATGTGGGGGATCTTCGCACTCTTGCTGGTGCGCACTGCGACGCTCAGCGTTCTCCCCCTCGTCGATTCGACGGAGAGCCGCTACGCCCAAATCGCCGCTGACATGGCCGAAACCGGCGACTGGAGTGTCCCGAGAATCCGGATTCACGACCATCTCGTCCCCTTCGATGGAAAGCCCCCGCTCCACTTTTGGCTCGGTGCGCTCGCGGTCCGAGTCTTGGGACGCGGGGAGCTCGCGGCCCGCCTACCGAGCTTGCTCGCTCTGGTCGGGACCGTGGGGTTGATCCTGACTCTCGGACGTCGGGTCGTCGGACAAAAGGGTGCGCGCGCCGCCGCATTGCTCTTCTCGATCGGCCCCCTCGCCTTCCTTCTCGCCGGCACGGTGGTGGTGGATGGCACGCTCACGTTTTGCACGACCGGCGCAATCCTGATCGGCCTCGCTCACGATCCAAACGCACCGCGTAGCACTCGCCGATGGTGGGCTGCGCTCCTCGGCGTGTTCCTCGGCCTCGGTTTCTTGGTGAAGGGTCCGATCGCACTCGCCGTGGTCGGGAGCGCGGGACTCTTGGTGGCAGTGGTGCGTCGATCTCTCGATCCTCTGCGCGGACACGCGTGGCTGACCGGAGGCGCGACGATGCTCGCGGTCGCCTCCCCTTGGTTCATCGCACGCGAGCTCTCGAGCCCAGGGTTCTTGAACTACTTCTTCATCCAAGAGAACCTGCTCCGTTACTCGTCGTCGAACATCGGCGATCGTTACGGAAACGTGCATGTGTTTTTCCGTGGAGTGTCCCTCGCTTGGTGGGCGGTCGCAGCGGTGCCGCTGTTCATCAGTGTCGTGTGTGCATGGCGCGCTTCGCGGCGACTTCGCTCCGGGGAAGAGAGTCCGGGTTTCACCGCGGGAACGCGGGTGTACGGATCCCCGTTTCCAGAAATCGTTGCCGCGAGCATCGCAATTGCCTTGGTGCTCTCGCCATCACGAAATGTCTTGATCACATACCTTCTCCCCGCTGCGCCGATCGCCGCACTCGCCGCGGGGCATGTGTGGACTCGCGCCCAGCTGAGACTCGAGTCGCTCGGTACTCTGGCTCTCGTCTTCGCCGTCTTTTACGGAGGAGCGATCTTCGCGGTCGAGGGGCGGATATCGGAAGTGAAGTCGAGCCGCGATGCGATCGCCCTCGCCCGCACAGTGTGCAGAGAGCGCGGGAGCACCGAGATCGTGTTTCCTCGCAAGACACCGTGGTCGGCATATTACTACGGCGGAAGCGCCGTGGTCCCGCGAGCGGCGGATCGATACTTCTTTCGAATCTTCGAAACGATGGAAGAGCACCCCGATGCGGTCTACATCTTCAAACGGCGGGGACTACGCCGCTTGCGCGACTCCACCAGCGGCTTGCTGGAGAAGTTCGAATTCGTCGGGGAGACCGGTCAGTGGCACTTGGCAGTCAGACGGCCTGAATCTGGCTAAATCAGAGGTCACGATTCGGAGTGCCCCTGCAATCGGTGCTGACGGTCGTGGCCGCTCATTTGGGTGATTCCGCAATGGACAGACTGAGGTCCATTGCACTGTGTAGCCAAAGGGAACTGTGTAGCCAAAGGGAACTGTGTAGCCAAAGGGAACTGTGTAGCCAGAGCTATTGTCAAATGTTGTGTTTCACCGAGTGATCAAGCGGCGTCTCTCTCCT
>CALEHF010000030.1 GCA_937876125.1 uncultured bacterium | reverse complement strand
GTGCTCCGGTCGGTTGGTTGTGTGAGGGGTAGAGTCTAGCAGAAAGTGCCCGGGGAGCCGCGTGTATCATGGAGGTCCCCGACGCGTTCAAGATCGGGACCTACCGCGGTCGGGAAGCTCCTGAGCTGCGCTCCTCGAGTCGCAGAACAATATTCTCCAGAATCTTTCGGAACAGTCCCGCGCCGAGTTCGCCATCCTCGACCCCGACATCGACGTTGGCATTGTCGTTCACCTCGATCACGAGGATCTGGTCCCCCACTTGCTTCAGGTCGATCCCGTACAATCCGTCCCCGATCAAGTTCGCCGCCGCGAGCGCGGGCTCGAGCACTGCCGCGGGTACCTCGGCGATCGGAACGAAGTCGGAGTCCCCTTCTCTCGCAGCCCCGTGAAAACTGTGATCGACGATCTGCCAGTGCCCCCGCGACATGAAGTAACGACAGGCGAAGAGAGGCTCCCGATCGAGCACACCGATGCGCCAGTCGAAATCGGTATAGGTGTATTCCTGAGCGACGATGAGGTCGGACTGTCGGAAGAGTTGCTCCGACTTCGCCCGTAACTCGGTCTCATTCTCCGCGCGGAGCACACCGCGCGAGAAGGATCCGTCGGGGATCTTGAGGACGACCGGAAACCCGAGCAATGCGCCGACCCCCGCCTCCTGTCCCTTGGCGAGAATCAGCGACTTCGGGGTCGGGATCTTTGCCGTCCGGAGGAGTTCGGCAAGGTACACCTTGTTTGCGCAGCGCATGATCGAGTCGGGGTCGTCGATCACCACCAACCCGAGCGCCTTCCCCTTGCTCGCGAATCGAAACGTGTGGTGCTCGATCGCCGTCGTCTCGCGGATGAACAGGGCATCGAACTCACCGAGTCGCCAGAGATCTCTCTTCCCGATCCGTTCGACGAGGAGTCCGAGGTCCCGCCCCTCTTTCTCGAAACTCCGGAGAGCCTTTTCATTCGACGGGGGAATCACCTCGTCGGGGTCGCACAGAATGGCGAGGTCGTATCGCCCAGTGGGGCGCGTTGCCCCCTTGGTTACCCGCCACCCACGCGAGACGATCTTCTCTGCCAGAGATTTCCTTCCCGCGGCGTCGAGTTTGCTCACGTATCCTGCCCGAATTTCGTGCAGTTCCCACCGATCGCTCCGACGGAAAATCACGCGCAGGAGAGGGCACGGAAATTCTGCATAGATTCGTTGGCCGAGGGCTCGGAGATCCGCGTCATCGGTCTCCCCGAATTGCAACTCGAGATCGACCTGCGTACCCGCGCGCCGCTTCAACGCTCGGGCCGCCCGGTCGTCGATCCACGATGTATCGAGAAGCGGGAGAACTTGGCGGTGGAGCTCGAGAACGGTGCGCGGTCCGGGGGTCACTCGCTGCGAGCGTGCATCCGCCAACAGCGAGCAGTAGTATCCGATCGAAAGGTACCCATAGCTTCGACAGAGATTCAGCACGCGCAGGCCACGGCGATCGGTCCCCGCCTCCCCCCGGATGTACGCCGCTGGGGAGATAAGGGGCACTGGTGCCGGGAAGAGTCCGGCCCACTCCTCCGGCTTCTCGACGATGACACAACGACCCGACATCAAGTGCTCCCCGTACTGTCCATCTATTCGTCGCAAGCCGCAACACTCGCCCATTCTTGCAGTTGCGGGATACTTGTTCAACGGCGCAGTGAGCCGTGCGCTCACCTACGATGTCGCGCATGAACAGAATCCTCACGCCACTCCACCTGCTCATTGCGGCAACCGCTGGCTGGCTCAATCGACAGCAAGCTGACGTCGTCGATTTCTTGATCGAACAGAACCGAGTTCTCCTCGAGCTTCACGATGGCAAGTGCCCTCGACTCTCAGACGACCAGCGACGTCGCCTCGCAATCAAGGGAAAGGCTGTCGGACGCAAGGGGCTCTTCGAGATCCCAACCCTCTTTCGGCCAGACACCATCCTCGGCTGGCACCGTAAGCTCGTCGCTCTCAAGCACGACTACTCCTCGCGACGTGGCCCGGGCCGACCTCCGGTGATGGTCGAGATCCGCGAACTCGTCGTTCGCTTCGCCAGCGACAACCCTTCGTGGGGCTACACTCGCATCATCGGTGCGCTCGAATACGTGGGCCATGTCGTGGCGAGAACGACAGTCGCCAACATCCTGAAGGAGAACGGCATCACTCCGGCACCCGAGCGCGGCGAACGCACACGCTGGCGCGATTTCCTGTCCGCCCACTGGGACGTACTGGCAGCAACTGACTTCTTCACGGTTGAGGTGTGGAGTCCGAGGGGTCTGATCACGTACTACGTTCTGTTCGTGCTGGACCTGTCGACTCGTCGCGTGGAGATCGCGGGGATCACCCCAAAGCCCGATGGGAACTTCATGGCGCAGATCGCACGAAATCTGGTCGACTACGAGGACGGCTTCCTCCGCGGCAAGCGCTACCTGATTCATGATCGCGATCCGAAGTTCACGGAGCAGTTCCTC
>CALEHF010000029.1 GCA_937876125.1 uncultured bacterium | reverse complement strand
TTTCCGCAATGGACAGACTGAGGTCCATTGCACCGTGGTGCGAGAGGGGAGAACTCTCCGAATCGTGATCTCTGATTTAGAAGCTCTGCCGAGTCGAGCACGCTCGAAGGACGCAGGTGTCGCTGCGCAATGAGTGCTCAGAGGAAAAATGAATCGAACGGAGCGCCCGAGATGATTCGGAAGCAAATCCTCGTGGTGACGATCGCGAGCGCGGTGCTCAGCGGGTTCGGCGCCGCACCGAAAACGGCGGCGGGGCCTCCTCCACAATCGGCCCACCCCGACTTCACGCAGGGGGATCCGATCCCGGAAGGAGCGACCCACGATTGGAACCTCGGTCCGACCGGCGCACGGGGTTGGATCTACAGCAACAAGATGGAGACCAGCGAAGCGCGACAGATCTTCATCACCAAGGTCGAAGAAGGTTCCCCCGCAGAGGGTGTGCTCCAGCCGGGAGACGTGATCCTGGGAATCGCCGGTCGCCCCTTCAGTGAAGATCCCCGCACGGAACTGGGGCGAGCCGTGGGAGAGGCGGAAGCGAAGGGCGGAAAGCTCGCTCTCATCCGCTGGCGGGAGGGGAAGTCGAAGACAACCGTTCTGCGACTGCCGGTCCTTGGCTCCTACGCGCCGACCGCTCCGTTCGATTGCCCAAAGTCTAAGCGCATCTTCGAGACGGGCTGCGAGGCGTTGGCGCGAAAGATGAAGGCGGGTCCGAACGACGGCAATCCCATTGAACGGTGCTTGAACGCACTCGCGCTCCTGGCGAGCGGAGAGCCGGACTACTTGCCCCTGATCCGCGCCCAGGTCGAGTGGGCTTCGCAGTACTCGGACCTCGACCGGCGGACGCTGCATTCGTGGTGGTACGGGCCCGTCAACATCTTGCTGGCCGAGTACCTGCTGGCCACCGGCGATCAGAGCTTCCTCCCCGATCTGAAGCGGATCACCCTGGAGATTGTGAACGGGCAGAGCGCCGTCGGTTCCTGGGGACATCGGTTCGTACAAGCGGACGGGCGGCTGGCCGGCTACGGGATGATGAACGCTCCGGGCTTACCGCTGACCGTCTCACTCATCTTGGCGCGCAAGGCCGGGGTCGAGGATCCGCGACTCGACGAGGCGATCGCGAAGAGCGCGCGGCTGATTCGCTTCTACGTCGGCAAAGGGAGCGTGCCGTATGGAGACCACCATCCGTGGATCCAGACCCACGACGACAACGGCAAGAACGGCATCGCCGCGGTGATGTTTCACCTCCTCGGGGATGCCGAGGCGGCGGAATACTTCTCGCGGATGAGTCTCGCCTCGCACGGCGGTGAACGGGACACGGGGCACACGGGAAACTTCTTCAACATGCTCTGGGCCATGCCGGGGGTCGCACTCTCCGGACCGCATGCGACCGGCGCGTGGCTGAGAGAGTTCGGCTGGTACTACGATCTGGCGCGACGTTGGGACGGAACCTACCTCCACCAGGGCCCCCCCGAGGCGAAGCCGGACAACTACGCGGGTTGGGACTGCACCGGGGCCTACCTGCTCGCGTACGCCCCACCGCTCGGCACGCTCTACCTGACCGGCAAGAAGGAGAGTGTCGTCGAGCCGATCGACGCCGCCCGGGCGGAGAGCATCGTCGCGGACGGCCGCGATTGGAGCCCCCGCCGGCGGATCGCTGCCTTCTCGAACAGAACCGACGCACAGATCATGGCCGGTCTCGGGAGCTGGTCTCCGGTCGTTCGCGAGCGTTCCGCCATGGAGTTGGCGCGACGCAAATGCGATCCCACCCCGCAATTGATCGCGATGCTCGGTAAGGGCACACTGGAAGCGCGCCTCGGCGCGTGCCAGGCGTTGATCCAGCTGAAGGGTCGCGCGGCTCCCGCCGTGTCGGTGCTCAAGGAGACACTCCGTGCCGATGACCTGTGGCTGCGCGTCAAGGCCGCCGAGGCACTGATGAGCATCGGAGATCCGGCCATGTCCGCCTTACCGGACCTGCTCACGATGCTCGCAGACTCCGATGTCGTGGCCGATCCGAGAAGGATGCAACAACGCTATCTCTGCTTCGGCCTGTTCGATCGACGCGATGGCATGCTGAGAGGCTCGCTGGGTGGCGTGGATCGAAAGCTGCTCGACGCGGCGGTGCGGGCGGGGCTCCGCAATGAGGATGGC
>CALEHF010000028.1 GCA_937876125.1 uncultured bacterium | reverse complement strand
GATCGGGTCAATTCCAGTTCCATCAGCATTTCGTCGGTGGGTTCGTACTCGGTCTTGCATTCGGTACAGATGCGGCGCACCAGGCGCTGGGCGACAACCGCCTCCAAGGTCGCTGTGATCAGAAACGCCTCGACCCCGAGGTCGATCAGGCGGATCACCGACGAAGGCGCGTCGTTCGTGTGCAGGGTCGAGAACACAATGTGTCCCGTCAGGCTCGCTTCGACTGCGATCTGCCCCGTCTCGAGGTCGCGGATCTCTCCGATCAGAATCTTGTCGGGGTCTTGCCGGAGGATCGAGCGGAGGCATGCCGCGAAGGTCACGCCGATCTCGTCCTGGATCGGCACCTGCACGATGCCCTCGATGTTGTACTCGACCGGATCCTCGGTGGTAATGATCTTGATCTCTGGATCGTTCGCCTCAGCGAGGCACGAGTAGAGCGTCGTCGTCTTTCCCGATCCGGTCGGCCCGGTCACCAAGATGATCCCGTTCGGCTTCGCGATGAGCCTCCGGAGAGTCTCCAAGTCTTTGGTCGGCAGCCCGATTTGCTCGAGGTCCAAGGAGACGTTCGAGCGGTCGAGGACCCGCATCACGACCGACTCGCCGTACATCGTCGGTAGGGTCGAAACCCGGAGGTCGACCGGGTTCCCCGCGATATTCAGCTCGATCCGGCCATCCTGCGGGAGGCGAGTTTCGGCGATGTCGAGGTTCGACATGACCTTCACTCGGGAGATTACTGCTCGCGCCAACTGAATCGGCGGCGGCATCATTTCATAGAGAACACCGTCGACGCGGTACCGAACCTTGAACTCCTTCTCGAACGGCTCGAGGTGGATATCGGAAGCCCGGTCCTTGATCGCGGTCAGAAGGATCATGTTCAGGAGTTTGACGACCGGCGCAGCGTTGACGTCTTTTTCGAGCTGGTCCATGTCCATCATCTGCTCGCGGTGATCGACGACCGAGAATTCGTCGCCCCCCGCCAACGAGCCGAGCAACGACTCCATCGACTCGGTCTTGTCACCGTAGTGCTTCTCGAAGGCAGCGCTGACCGCCTCGGGGTCGCTGATCGCGCCCTGGACTTCGCAGTTCAACATGAACTTGAGGTCGTCGAGCATGCTGATGTTCAGCGGATCGCCGAGCGCAACGGTGAGGACCGTTCCATCGAAAGAAACCGGGATGACTTGATAGGTCTCCGCGACGTTCACCGGAACCATGTCGATGAGGTCGGGCGTGATCGTCACGCTGGCGAGATCGACAACGTCCATCCCCGATTGACGCCCGAGCGCCTCGGTGAGCTGACGGTCGTCGATCAGTCCCCCAGCGAGGAGGATCCGTCCGATGGCGCCGCCCTTGTCCTTCTGGACCTGGAGCGCCTCCTGGATGTCGAATTCTGAGACCAGCTTCATCTCTTTGAGAATCTGGCCGAGCGGTTTGCTGGAGTTCGCCATGCTTGCTCTCTTCGTTCTCCGCGTGAAGTCGTCCGGGGACGCGCGACGCGGGGTGATTCGTCGTCAGTCTAGGAGGCTGTCGGAAAACTCATTCCGACCGACGATATGACCTTCCGGCGCTCCTAGCCGGCGAGATCCGCGGCGTGCGTCACGCGCAGGATCTCTTCGATGGTCGTGGACCCGGCGAGGAACTTCCGCACGCCGTCCTGCTGAAGGGTGCTCATCCCTTCGGAGATCGCCTTCACTCGAAGGTCCTTTTGCGGTTTCTTGTTGAAGGTCATGTCACGCAGGTCGGTCGACATTTCGAGGAGCTCGTACACCCCCATGCGACCGTAGTACCCCTTGCCGTTGCACTCGGGGCACCCGATCGGGCGGTAGACGGTGCGTCCGCCGAGATCGCTCGGGGTCATTCCGATCCCTCGGAGCTCGACGTCCGTCGGCACGTACGGCTCCTTGCACTTCGCGCAGAGGCGACGAATCAACCGCTGTCCCATGACCGCCATGACCGCCGACGCGACGAGGAACGGCTTGACGCCCATGTCGATCAGTCGGGTCAGAGCCGAGGGCGCGTCGTTGGTGTGGAGGGTCGAGAACACCAGGTGCCCGGTGAGCGCAGCCTGGATCGCAATATCCGCGGTCTCTCGGTCACGGATCTCTCCGACCAGAATAATGTTCGGGGCCTGTCGCATCATGGCGCGCAGAATTCGCGTGAAGTCGAGCCCGATCTCGTGTCGGACCTCCGCCTGGTTGATCCCGGTGAGGTTGTACTCGATGGGGTTCTCCGCGGTGATGATCTTCACGTCCGACTTGTTCAGCGCTTTGAGCGCCGCGTACAAAGTCGTCGTCTTTCCCGAACCCGTCGGCCCGGTGACGAGGAAGATCCCGTTCGGGCGCTTGATGATCTTGTTGAACTTCGCGAGGTCGGTCTCGTGGAATCCGAGGACAGGCAAGTCGACCAGCCCCTGCTCCTTGTCAAGAATTCGCATGACGATCGACTCACCATGGACCGATGGAAGGATCGAGACGCGCAAGTCGATCTCGCGACCGTGCAGCTTCAGCTTGATCCGGCCGTCCTGGGGGCGGCGCTTCTCGGCCATGTCCATGTTCGCCATGATCTTGATGCGCGAAATCACCGGGCCCTGCAGCTTTTTCGGCGGCCCGTCCATGATTTTGCAGACGCCGTCGATCCGGTAGCGCACCTGGAGAATCTTCTCGAACGGCTCGATGTGGATATCGGAAGCGCGCTCCTTGAGCGCGTTCGCGATCAGCATCTGAACCAGCTTGATGACCGGTGCGTCGTTCGCGTCGCCGTCATCGCCCGCATACTCACTGCGGCCAAATTCGACGTCTGCATCCTCGCCCGAACCGCCGAGCACGCTGTCGTACCCGCCGGCGAGGCGGTAGTACTCGTCGAGAGCCTCTTCGACCCCTTCCGGGGTGGCGAGGGCGCAATCGACTTCGGTCCCGAGGATGAAGCGCAGGTTATCGAGGGTGAAGAAATCGAGCGGATCGCTCATTGCGATGATGAGCTTTCGCCCCTTCTGGGCGACCGGCACGATCTTGTGCTCGAGGGCGACGTCCTTGGGGACGCGGTCGAGCAGCTCTTTCGGGATCGTATGCTTGGAGAGGTTCGCGAACGGGAGCTGGAAATGGGTCGCGAGAGCACGTGTCACATGCTCTTGGGAACAGTGCCCGAGTCTGACGAGAGCTTCGCCGATCTTGCACTGGTTGGCGCGTTGGTAATCGAGGGCTTTCTGGACCTGCTCCTCGGTCACGACACCCTTCGCCCGGAGGATCTCGCCAATCTTCTTCTTCACGCTCAAATACCTCCGTCACGTCGGGGCCCAGTCGGGACCTCGGCAGGGCTTTCGGCCGGACTCTTCGGAATCAAAATGACCCGAGACGAACCGCTCAAAAGGATGCGGCGAGGCCGGGCAAAATTCATCGATGGAGAAGAGGTCGAGCGAAGAACGAGGTGGACCGCTTGATCCATAAGACGGTTACGCCGGAGAAATTGCGAGTCGAGATCGCGCGCTGCCATCCGGACCTGCTGAAACTCGCGAAGCGCGAGATCCGTCACTCTCTGGCGGGTGAGTCGGACCGTGACCGCAGGGCGGGGAGGGAGCCCTCACCGACCGACGTTCAACTGGTCTGGCGACTCGAGACGCAGACCTCCACCTGTGTGGAAACCCAAATGCCGCGTCCTGGGATCCGTCCTTTGGATCTCCCCGATCGGTCCCCTCTCGTGATCGAGAGGAACCTCGAAACTCGCCCGGTCGAACCGGGGCTTGCTCCACATCTTCTCTCCGGACCGCGCGAAAGGATGTGCGGATCGATCGGATCGCAATCGACCCGTTTGTGACACATCCCCCCAGTCGGGGACCGGTGGAGAAGACTCGATGGTACGGGAACCGGCCCGACTGTCAATACTTGGGGCTATTCCTGGGCTCCTGAGGCAGTCTATCAGCGATTCCGCTCCACCTCTTGAGCCTCCTCGCCAAAAAAAAATCCGGCCACCCGCCTCTGGGCGGAATAGTAGTGGTGGACTCGCACGCTGAGCTTGAGCTCTGAAAGTGGCCCGATCACCCACTCGAGGACTCGTCTCGGCAGATAAAGGAGTGCTGTCGGGAGGCTGACCGCTCCCGCCCCGAACAGCTGGAGACGGAACCGCATGACCCCATCGGGCCAGCAAGCAAAGCGAAATTTCAAGCCTGAGATCGCCCCTCCGATGAGCTCGGGTGACGCGGCTGGGTGGGAAAAATTCGTCGAATGCTGGCAAGACCGAGTCTACGCCCTCGCCGTGCGCGTCCTTCGGAATCGAACCAGCGCCGCGGATGCCACGCAGGAGATTTTCCTGACTCTATGGCGTCGCCGCGACCGCTACGACCGCTCTCGACCGCTCAAACCGTGGCTCTACCGCGTGGCGATGAACTCGCTGCGCGTCGAGCTGCGGAGAGATCGAAACCAGCGCAAACGGGAACGCGAGGCCGCTGTGACCGACGTCGGAACGTTCGAGGGAGATCGGCTGGAAGCCGAGGAACGGCGGCGAATCGTGGGGGGGCAACTCGATGAAATGCCCGCCGAGACCCGCGCTCTACCCCTTCTGCACTACCAGCACGGTCTCTCCCAGCGGGAGATAGCCCGCACTCTCGGCCTGCGTCGGTCCACCGTTCAAGACCGGCTCACCCGTGCTCTCGACTCGCTCCGAGGGTCGCTCCGGCGTGGAGGCCACCTGGCCCTGATCCCGGTCCTCGAAGCGACGATCGGCAACACCAAACTCGACGCGGCTCCCCCGCTTCTGACCGAATCCCTCCTCGCCGTTCCGCAGACGGCAGCGGCGGTGACGGTGGTCGGGACGACGGGGTGGGCCCTGACCGTTGGAGGTCTCACAATGGCGAAATTCGGCCCGGCAGCGTTGATCTGCGTCGCGGTTCTCTCTCTCGCGGTCGGTTTGGGAGCGGGAGGGATGCTCGGCAGCGGTTCAGCAGATGACGGAAGCGGCGAGCGGCTCGCAGAGCTCGAGGTGCGATTCGCAGATCTCGAGACGGAGCATGGCAAGACCGCGAGCGAGCGTGACACCCTCACCGCCGCACTCGATGCCACACAACTCGAGCGGGCAGACCTCAGAACGCGGCTCGAGTCCCTCCGCGGCAAGCTCGCCCTGGCGAAGTCAGAGAGCGCAACGCCCGACGAGGTCGAGTCCGCGGCGCTCGAGGCCATCGATTGGACCGCGCTCGCGACCGCGTTCGAGGATAACACCGAGCTCTTCCTCTGGGTCGGGGACTTGCTGGCCTCTGGCCTCGACCCGCGAACCGAGCTCCCTCGAGAGGAACGAGAGCGTTTCACCGCCCTCCAAAAGCTCTGGGACTCTGCAGCTGCCATCGCGCGTCGGGACTCGATCCATCCATTCCTCGAGCCCGACGTCCTCATTCCGCTCCTCTCGGCGGTCCTCGCGGGCCCTCTCGGTCTGGATGCCCGCCAAAGCGCTTCCTTGGAAGCGGAGAGTGCGCGACTTCTCGCCGAGTGGCCTGGAGCCGCCGAGGGGACGCCTCTGGAAGCGTGGCAGGCGCGACAGGCGATTCTGGGAGGGATGCGCGGGACTCTGGAAGGGATGCTCGGGCCCGAGCAGGCGGAGAGCTGGGGCCACTACAAGCCGGTTTCGGACTACCTCCTCGGCGGGTCGCAGCGAAACTTCTCGATCGGTGTCGGAGATTCGGAGGATATCCCGACGCGAGCGCGCGACGAGTGGACCCAGCACTACAAGATCCTCCCCGAGCAACAGGACCGGTTCGAATCAACTCTGACCGACTACAACCGCGCCATTCGGGAAATCATGGCGGAGACCCTCGGCGCATCGGGCTCGATCAATGATCTCCCTGCGAAAGACCAAGAGAGGCTGCGCCAGCGCTATCTCGATCAGCAGCTGCGGGCTGAGCAGCAGATTCTCAAGTTCTTGGATGAGGATCAGATTGCCCAGCTCAGAGAGCGCCTCCCTGACATCTGGGTGTTCGAGCCGGGCGGGAGCACTTCGATCAACTTCAATCACAACGACGGGTTCTGACCGCTGAGCACCGCAACTCGAGAGTGAGCTCTGCCGGTCGCCTCCCCCACTTCTCCGAGGGAGGCGACCGGCATCCTTGTCACGATTTTCGGCGATCTGTAGGATACCGCCCACCCGTGGGGAACCGGGAACCAGCGCGCTCGACCCGAGGTGGGTATCGGGGGACTCATCCTCGACCTCGGCTGAGGCCGGTGACCAAACGCCATTGCGAGCATGATTCGATCGCGCAACGGTGGTCTCTCTCCCCCAAAGCCCCTGGCATCCTGCGACGCGTGAGCCAACTCGGTTCGCCCCGTCGGGGTATCCGAAAGGACCGATCCGATGCGTGTACTCCTCTGCATCACCCTGCTCGCTCTCACCGCAGGGTGCGCGACGACGTCGACCGGCGAGCCGGTCTTCCGTCTGCGCCCCGAGGCCCCGACGGAGCCGGGCGAGGTTTCCCGGAGTTACACCGGCGGCTTCGAAGCGATGGTGACGTTCCCCGACTTCGACGACGTCGGGACGAGAATGTTCAAGAGCTCCGAGAGCGCCGGCTTCCGGGTTCACGCGCGCCCCACCAGCTGGTACGTCGCACCCGAGATTGGAGTGCTGATCACTGACGAGCACTCCGGCCCCTTCGTCCTCGAAGCAACCGAGGTCTTTGCGGGAGGTCGCGTCACGGCGCGACTGAGCGAAGTTCCGGTGGAGTTGTACGCGAGTGGCGGCCTCTCTTACCTCGACAGCACTGTCGGACCGAGCCGGGACACCTCGAATGGAGTGTACTTCGGTGGTGGCACGAACCTGATTCTCGGCGGCGACCGCGGAATCACGATCGGTCTCGGCTACCGCTTCATCGACCACGACTGGGACCTCGACAGCTGGAGTGAGATCCTCTTCAACGTCGGCTTGAGCTGGTAGACGCCCCGGGGGGCGGCAGTTCGACGAAGACAGTTCGACGAAAAGAATGAGAGCTCGAAGGGACTGCGGCCCCCTCGAGCTCTCGTTGTGTCTCGGCTCTTCGACGGGCAGTGCATTCGACGGGCAGTGCATTCGACGGGCAGTGCATTCGACGGGCAGTGCAGTGGGGTTGGGAGATCGCTTCTCAGAGCAGGTCTTTGGGGAGTTCCGGGGGAGGCCGTGATCGCCCACCGCCTCAGGCTTCGCCTGGCACGAAGCCCGTTCTCCGGCCGGCGTGTACCCGGACCGGCTATCTGTGATCCGAAATGAACTTCTGGACCTCGGCGACCTGCTCCTTGCGCTTCGAACCCTTCCCCTTGGGATCGAATTCCGGGAGGCCCGAATAGAAGCCGCGAAGGCCGAGATGGGCGACCCGCCGCACCTCGGCATCGCTCTCCTCCAAATCCTCGACGAGTGTCGGAACCAAGTCGCGCACCTGATGGCGGAGCGCCACTCGCACCACCGCTTCGCGCAAGGTCGGTGAGGCGGGCTCTCGGCCGTAGACGGCGAGCAGCGTCTCTGCGCTCGGAGCCTCTTTCGCGTCGGCGAGCGCTCCGACCTCCACCCAAGCGCGGTGCCACGCGATACAGGTCGAATCCTCTCCCGGCTCGTACCCGAGAATTTGCTCGAGGTACTTGTTGAGAGATTTCAGTGCACCTTTGTCGCGGGCCCCGGCGCGAATCTGAACGAGCGCCGGAACCAAAGCACCTCGGCGATCGGCGGTCACATTTTCGATCACGGATTCGAGGACCTGGATCGATGAGCGCCTCGGCCGTCGCTTCATGATGCGCACCAACTCCGGCCAGTGGAGACAAGTGTCGAGCTCGGGAAGATAGACCCACTCGAGATCTGCTCCGGTGACCGTGTCATCGCCGTCCCCGGTGATGACGATCCGCTCGACCGTGCTCTGGGACAAGATCGCGCTCGCGCGGCGGAGGACAAGGATCGCGAACGCCGTCGACACTCGCGGCAGCTCCCCCCACATCGAGGTCTTCCCCCACGAGCCATCGGGGAGTTGCGCGTCGAGAAGCCAGGCCGCGACGGCGTCGTACCAGTCGACGCCATCGAACGCTTGGATGTGGCCGATGTCCCCGACCTTCTCGAGCGAGTAGATCCCGTACATGCTGTCGAACGGACTCCAGTTCTCGAGGAGCCAACCGAGGCCGTCGCGGATGCCAGTCTCGATCGCGGTGCGCTCGTCCGCGGGGAGGCGCGCGCCGATGAGTTCGCGCACCACCATCAAACTGCTGGTCCCCGCGCAGACTCGGTTCCAACGGTTGCCGGCCAGGGGTGTACCCCACCCGGGGGTGTACTCGAACTCGCGCGCGCGGACGGGGAAGCCCTCGCCGCCGATGATGCCGCGGTCGGAGTTGTCGACGACCCTCGTCCCCCCTCGTTTCCGCGCGGTCTTCTTCGCGGTCTCGCCCCCGCGCTCTTCCTTCGGGATCATCGTCACCCGCTTGTCGGTCTCGCCCCCCTCGTCCTTCTGCAGCGAGACGATGTACTTCGCGACCTGCCGCCACGTGGTGGCGGGAATCTCCGCTCCGCGGCGCTCGGCGATCGCGAGCGCGAGAACGACGAATTGGGTGCAGGAGATGTCAGCCGTGGTGTCGGAAGGGAAGTAGAGCCAACCCCCCTCGTGGTTCTGCGAATCGACGAAGATCTTCGCGAGCTCCGCGAGCCGCCGTCGGTGCACCTTCCCGATCGAAGGGTGCCCGATCACCTTGGCGGGGTCGGCCCCGCCCGATGAGAGGAGACGATCCTCTTCGAGCTGCGCGATCGCGGCATCCCGCGCCATGATCTCGGAGCAGACTCCATAGGTGTACTTTCGCTTCCCGATCCGCTGTTCGAGGTGGCGGAAGTTCTCCACGACCTGAGGGTCATCGACCGACACTCCTCCGACGATGAGCGCGTAGGTTTCGAACGCGACCTGCGCGCTCTTGTCTTTGACGTGCACTTCCTCAAAAACCTGCAACGACTGCACCTCGCCGAGGAGCCAATCGGTGGCGAGATCGATGGCGCGCGCAATGGCAGCCTGACGGGTGAGCCCTTCGGTCGGAGCGACCGTCGGCGTCATCGGTTTGATCCCCGGCGCCGTGGCTCCGATCGAGTCGGGGTCGTGCCGAAAGAGTTCCGAGGGGGCGAGAGAGAACTCGCGAGCGCCGGGGGGCTTCCATTCGAGACGCAAGCTGTGCGCACCGCCCGCATCGAAGTACTCGATGACGAACGGGTGCCCACCTTTCTTGAGCGCGACAGTGCCGTCTTTGGGAAGCGCGGCGTGGGGCCCGTCGTGCTCGATGAGCTTCGCATCGTCGATGGAGAGCCGCGAACCGTCATCGGAAATCAGCCGAAAGTGATACTGCCCCGCGCGGGGGATGTAGAGCTCACCGCGAACCCGCGCGAAGAATTTCGACTGAACGGGCAGGAAGCCGCCGTTCTCACCAGAGAGGTCGATCGTGGTGACCGCCTTCGCAACGTTCGGGAGCGCGTCGGGATCGAGGCGTGGAATGGCGGAGAGGCTCTCGGCGATCTGATACACCTCGAGGATCGCGCCCGGCTGAGTCGAAGGAGAAGGCGCGGCTTCCAAAGTAGCACCGAAGAGAATGGTCGCGGCGAAGGCGAGCGCGGCTTGCTGGCGCCACTTCGGACGCTCGACGTAGGGGGAGCTGTGGCGGGTCACACGAGTCCTTCCTCTGATCGTTCCCGGCGGGCGGCCTCATGCCGTGCCGGTGCGCTCCTAGCGCATGCAGTGCATGGAGTATAGACGAGGAGAATCTTGCGCGACAACGCGCCCGAATGGCCCATTACAAAAATCGGAGCGATGCGGCCGATCGCAACCCTTCGACCGTACGTGACTTACGACCCACCCCTTGAGTACATGGTAGAATCGTCCTTCCTCTCACACACCTCACCAACTCGCGCAAATCTCGGAGCCTTGACGTCTGCCCTCACCCGGCAGCGAGGGGTGCATCCGACCCTTGCGTTTCGCACCTGGAGTGAGGCACATGTTCGACCCCCGTACGCGATACGTCGCCGCCCTCGTCATCCTCGCTGGACTGCTCGGAACCTCCTCCATCGATGGTCAAGTAAACACCGACTATCAGGTGCAGATCGAGAATGCGGAGGTCGCGCTCGACGGGAGCGTCGATCTGCGGATCACTCTCGACTCGTTCGGGGACCCGATCCAAGGGTGGTCGCTCGGCGTTTGCCACGATGAGGCACGCTTGGAACTGACCGCGATCACGCCCGGCAGCACGACCCAAACCGTCAACAAGGGCAGCCCCGCCGACTTCGTCGACATCACTCAGCACCCAGGTGGTTGGACCACGGGCGTGTTGGTCTGCCTCGTCGGCTGCGCTTCTCTCGGAACTGGTGTCGACGCCGAACTCTTCATCGCAAGCTATAACGATCTCACCGGCGTCGTGGGTTCGTCCGACGTGTGCTTCTGCGACCATCTCGGCACTCCCCCCGTTGAGACTCTCGTCGTCATCGCAGGGCAATCGGCGATCCCCATCACTCGCTGCGGTACCGTGGACGTGGTCGACCAACCGCCGTTCGTCTACTCGGTCGCATCCACCATCGCGCAATACTCCCCGGTCGATGGCGCCGGAATTGCAATTGTCGAGCTCGCCATGGTCGAACTCGAACCGTCTGGCCTCGGACTCGACGTGAGTGCGTTCTCGATGGGATTCGGCCACAACCCCGCGCTGCTCGAAGCGGTCTCGATCGAGGTGATCGGAGTTGTCGCCGCGCTCCAAGGCGGCAACGGACCGGACTTCGTCGGCACCGACCTTCACACAAACGGAACGACGCTCGGCACGATCTTCTCGCTCACCACCGCCGAGGTGCTCCACTTCCCGGCCGAGACATCCATTGTGCGCATCGAATACCAGACGGTCGAGAGCGCGCTGATCGGGAATGAAATAGGGCAGACGACGACAGTCGCCTTCAGCAATAGCATCGGATCACCGCCGGTCGAGAACGTGGTGATCGTCGGGACCTCGAGCCTCTCCGCCGAGCTGACCTCGGGCGTGATCGACTTGGTGCCGGTGCTCGCGACGCCGTTCCTCCGCGGAGATTGCAACAACGACACGAGCCCGAACATCGCGGATGGCGTGTGGCTTCTGAACTACCTGTTCGTGGGAGGCCCCGCTTCAGCGTGCCTCGCGGCGTGCGACACCGACGGCGACTACAACCTCGGGCTGCTCGATGCCGTGCTCCTCATCCAACATTGGATCATCGGCGGGCCACCCCCCGCTGCGCCCTACCCCGCATGCGGTGGCGACGAAGAGGCGGACTGCGAAACGTACCCCGGCTGCACGATCAACTAATAGAGCGTTAGCGCGACGATTTCCCCGGTCGCCAGACGATCACCGTCAGGTCATCCGCTTTCCCATCGGAACTCATGCGCTCCTGGCAGCGTGCGACCAACTCGGTCGTCACTGCCGGGAGCGGTCCTTTGCGGACCTGCTCCACGATGGAGTCGGGCTCGAAGTTGTCGAACAGCCCGTCGGATGCGAGGAGGATCGTATCGCGTGCCGCGATCTGGCGAGGAGATCCGATATCGATCGACATATTCTTCGACCCGACGATGTTCGAAACGAGATGGCGCTCCGCGTGATCGAGTGCATCTCCTTCGCTCAACATCCCCGACTCGACCGCATAGCCTGTCGGCGAGTGCATGATCGTCTGCTGCTTGATCTTTCCACCACCACCGCAGTGGAGAATGGCCGAATCCCCGACGTGGTAGGTGCGAACCGTGGCACCCGCGATCTCTGCGACGGCGAGCGTCGTTCCCGCACCCACTCCCAGGCCGAGAATCTCCTGGTTCGCGAGTTCGAACCCATCGAGGATTCCATCCCGGATTTCGCGTCCAGCGCCGAGCGCAATAACCACCGCGCGGAACAGTTGCTCGAGCGCGATCTTTGACGCGAGCGCCCCTCCGTGATGACCGCCGAGCCCATCCGCGACAGCGAGCACGGCCTGCTCTTGGTCGACCGAAATGACGAGTAGACCGTCCTCGTTCGAAGTCTCCTTGTCGGGGGAGCGATGGGTTTCGTACACCGCTTCGCCCGCTCCCGCCCGTATCACGTCACTCGCCGCCTCTGCCGCGGCCTCCCAGTATCTCTCGAGAACGCTACCCGTGACATCGGGAAGATCGGAGCTCGGAGGACTGACCATCAGCGGAGCTCCTTCCCGCACCAAGCGCAGTGGTCCCAGAACTCACCGGCGATCCCACGTTCGCACTTCGGGCACTGCTTCCCGCGCGGCTTGAGGAGATACGGCTTCACGACCTTCGTTCGACACCACGGGCAATAGCGGCTGAAGGGGAGGATCGACCGACGCCCGCACGACGCGTTGCTGCAAGACTGCTCGTAGTCCTTGTCGGTGTACTCGCGCTCGGCGAGGGGCCCGATCGACTTCCCGTGACACCACGCGCAGTAGACCCAGTCGAGCTTCACGCCGCGTTCGCAGCGGGGGCATCGCGCGGGGAACCGGGTTTCTACTCTCAGCTTCTTGAACTCGCGGGAACACCAGGGGCAATGTCGCATCGACTCGTGCACAGGTCCTTCGCAGCCGGGGCAGGGGCGAAGGGGGCGCAGCTTCGAAGGAGAGCGCGCAAACTCGCGAAAGCGCGCTGATTTCCAACCGCGGGCTGGAAACTTGCGACGCTTGGGCCGGCGCGCGGGGCGCAGCACTTTCGGGCGGATGCGGCGCCAGGCGAGGCGCACCTTTTCGACACTTGCGAGGCGCTTTCGATCATCCACCTGGAGCATCTTCTCGAACAAGGACAACAGCTCCGGATGCACACGTTCTCTGAGTCGGGCGCTCCCGACCAGAGGCCAATCGAACGGCCAACTCGGCAAGTGCCCCGTCACCATCTGCCAGAGCACAAGACCGAGAGCGAAGACATCGCTGCGTGGCGAGGGTTTCCCCAAGGCTTGCTCAGGGGCCACGTAGCCGACGGTTCCCGATCCCGAACCGGTCACGGTGTGCTGGGCGAAGCGCGCGATCCCGAAGTCCGCGAGGCGAATCTGTCCCCCGCGAAACAAGATGAAATTCTCTGGCTTCACATCGCAGTGAATCACATCCTGACGATGCGCATAGGCGAGGGCCTCGATCATCGGATCGAACAGGTCGAGTGCCGCGTGCAGGGTCATTCGCTTCTCGAGCCGCGTCGCGAGATTTCCGAGTCCCAACGGGTAGATGATCACGAAGTGGCCATCGATCATCCCGGCGGTTTTGATCGGCAAGATACTCGGGTGATCGAGGGTCGCCGTGAGTCGCACCTCTCGGCGGAACTCGCGCAGGGCACCCATCGTGACGAGGTGCGCGTGGGGGATTTTCAGCGCGACACGAATTCCCTCGATCGTATCGTAGGCTCGGTAGACGGTCGCAAATCCTCCGCGATCGAGCCGCGCCTCGATGCGATACTGCCCGAGTCGCTGACGCACCCTGATCGGACGTGGCGGTGTCGACTCCGGCATCTGGGCTCCCCTGGAGAGGGCGCACCCCCCCCCACTCGCTTCCGCCTTGCTCGAATCGTATCTGCGCGACAGATCGACGATGACCCCAGTGGCCTTCCGGGTAGGAAGTGCCCGCAGTCCTACTGTAAGGAGTGTATCGGCGTCGGGAGTCGAGCTGATAGAGCGAAAGGGGCTTGATTTTGAAGTGCAATCGACTCCCCGTATGGGTGATTCCTCGTTACTATGCCCGGCAATTCCAGGGGAACGGGGAAACACATGACGAGTCACTTCAAGATCTCAGGTTCTTCGCGCGTCTCTCTCGTGCGCCTCTCGCTGCTCGCCGCCGCGCTGTTCGGGGTCGCCGGGGGCGCGGGTGGCTGCAGCCTCACCGGGAACTCTGCGTGGAACGGCGTGCACGCATCTGCGGGACTCGGACTTCAAGAGGTCAATCTCACCGGGTCGATCGACACCGACACTGAGGTCTCCCCCGGTGTCTTCGTGACGACAGAGTTCGATCTCGAAGACAACGGCGGACAGGATAGTTCACAGCAGGCGCTCTATGCGTCGGCCCAAGTAGGCCTCGCACCGATCGAGTTTCGGGTGAGTGCGTTCGAATACTCGAACGATGCCTCCGGGATCTTCACGGGGGATTTTCTCGGCACACCCTTCACCGGCCCCGTCGACACCAAGTTCGACATCCAGGCCTACAAGGGCACGATCGGCATCGACCTCCTCAACCTCGAGCGTTTGCGAATCGGCGCGCTCATCGGAGCCACGGTGCTCGACCTCGACCTTCGCGTCTCCTCGAGTCTCGTTCCCGGTACGGAAGAGACACTCGACGAGCTCGTGCCGGCCCCGGTGATCGGCGGACGCGCGGACTTCAAGATCACCGGCTGGCTCCGGGTCGGAGGGGAGCTCACTCTGCTGCCCATCGATGAGATCGAGGACTTCGAAGTCTCGTTCCTCGACTACGAGGTGGGGATCCACATCGAACCGTTCCCCTATCTCGAGATCTTTGGCCTCTATCGCAGCCTGGAGCTCGAGGTGGAAGGAGACATCGATGGCAGCAATGCATCGGTAGATATGGGGATGTCGGGACCCGTGTTCGGCGTCGCCATCACGTTCTGAACAGGAGAAGATCGGGGAGCTGAAAGCGGAGAGAACGTCCGAGCGCTTCAGGCTTTCTCGGTCAGGATGCCCGCCGGGTCGGGCTGCTCCCACGCCGCGGTCGCAATCCGATCGAGCTGTGGCGCGACCTTCGCCCACAGGTGCGGGCGGACCTCTGCGAGCTCTCGGATCGCACCGACGGGATCGGGGTGGCGGGGGAATGCAGAGGGACGCTTCCACTCGGCCGCAAATGATCCGATGGCGACCACCCATTCATCCGGGCGGCCGACCTTGGCCGGGTCCTCACTGTCCTCGATCACTCGCCCGATCCAAGGTGGCATTCCCCACTGACGCGCGATCGCGCCCCCGAGTTCGGCGTGATCGAACCCGAGCAGCTCTCGCTCCGCTTCGGCCCAGCGGCAATTCCGTCGCTCCACGATCTCTGCGATGGCGTGGTGGTTGATTTCGGGGCTCGCCACGGTCGCAAGGATTCCGATCCCCGACAAGATGCCGGCGACCCCTGGGTCCGCGTTTCGGGGAAGCCCGACCAAGGCCCCCAACTCCCGAGCAATGTAGCCCGTGGCGAGAGAGTGCAACCAGCACGCGCGAGAGATCGGGTCGTCACGAACGAGAAGTACTTCCGATACTGAAGCGCCGAGGCAAATCGTTCCGAGGTCGCGCAGTCCGAGCAGGGCACAGGCATCAGAGACGGATCCGACCGCACTCTTCAATCCGTAGTACGCCGAGTTCACGACCCGGAGAACCGAAGTCGAAAGACCCGGATCGGTTTCGACGATGCGAGACACCTGACGGATCGTTGCTTCCGGATTCGATAGCTGAGCGAGAATCTGGTGGGTCGCCGCGCGGAACACCGGGACCCGCACTTTACGCATCCGCGGGTCGGCGAGGGGACAGGGCGCTGCCTTCTTTCGCTTCGCTCGCTCTGAGGCGTTCAAGATCCGCGCGATCGAACCTCCGTTCGAGGCGGAACGGCGGTGCGCGAACTTCGACTCACCGTTCGATACGGCGGAGGCTGCCGCCCCGCCCGCGCCCTTCCCGGAAGCTGGCCCCGCGGCACTCCGCAGAGGACTCTCCTCCGACGCCAGCGGACGATCTGCCGGCTTCGGCGGGTCGAAACAGCCGAGACCCTCGAGGACCTTCCGAATCCGCTGACGCACCAGCTGGGGGCGCACCGGCTTCATCAACATGTCGACCACCCCGAGGACCCGGCCGCGCTCTGCGTCAGCGCCAGAGGGGTTTCCGGTGATGAGGACGACGGCGAGGTCCTTGCGCTTCGGGTCGTCGCGCAACCGGCGAACGAAGTCGAACCCTGTCAAGCCGGTGAACTTGACCTCGCAGATGACGAGATCGAAGTCGTGCCGAGAGACCTCAGCGAGGGCCTCGAGGATCCCGGTCACAGTGCGGATCTCGTATTTGTCGGGGTGAAAAGTGCGCTCGAGAGTCCTGAGAAACACGCGGTTCGAATCGACCAGCAGGAGCCGGGGAGGATCCTGATTGGGGTCGCGCGGCGTGTCCGTCATCGATCGAGCCTCCGGTGGGGGTCGGAAATTTTTCTCCGGAGAAGGATCGCATCTTCAAGCGATCGGAGCCCCCTTGGCGGTCACAGTGACGGCACAAACCCCTATTCTGACTGAGCTTGCAAAACCGGGCCCGGTCTCGACGGATGCGCTCCGAAAGGCGGGTAATGGCTCCGACTGGGGTCGGATGGCGGATGGCGCCGGGCGCGACCCAACGCAACGAGGGGAGTCCCGCGCACCGCGGGGCTCCCCTCGTCCACTGTCAGTATCGCGCGTCGAGAGCTACTGAATGAACTCCGGGTCGGGACCATCGGGCACGAGGCCCGCATCGACTCCGCGCTTCAGGAACCGGCGCACCGCTTCGCGGCCGTCGTCGCCGTAGTCGAGCGTGCGCTGGTTCACGTACATGCCGACGAACTTGTCGGTCTGAGAACGATCGAGCCCACGACCGTACCCCTCGGCGTAGTCGAGCGCTTCTTCGCGATGGTCGAGTGCGTAGGCGATGCTCTCTCTGAGCACCTTCGACACCTCCGCCATCGCCTTCTCCCCAAGGTCGCGACGGATCGCGTTCCCTCCGAGCGGAAGCGGCAGTCCATCCTCTTCCAGAGCCCACCACTCGCCGAGGTCGACGATCTTGTGCAAGCCATCGTCCCCGTAGGTGAGCTGCCCCTCGTGGATCACCACGCCAGCGTCCGCCTTGCCCGCTTTGACGAAGTCGATGATCTCGTCGAACGGAACCACCACCGTTTTCACTCCCGGGCACCAGAGTCTGAGGGCGAGCGCCGCACTGGTCCACTCGCCCGGGATCGCAACGGTCATCGAAGCGATCGAAGCGCGGTCCCCCGGCTCTCGACCCACCACGACCGGCCCGTAGTTCTCGCCCATGCTCGCGCCGTGATTGAGGAGAGCGTAGCGGTCGCGGAGATGTGCGTAGCCGTGGATCGAGATCGCGGAGACTTCGTACTTGCCGTCGACCGCGGCGCGGTTCAACGACTCGATGTCGGAGAGGTAGTGATCGAAGTGATACGCGCCCGGATCCACTTTTCCCTTTCCGATGGCGTAGTGCATGAACGCATCATCGGAGTCGGGGCTGTGCGCAATGATGATGGTCTTGGGGTCGTTCTTGGTGACTTCCGACATGATCCTCCGATCTGCCCGAACAGCGCGCGTGCTCGACGCGGGCCCCACGCGACTCAGTTGGATCGATCCAGTCCGCCAGCAGGGCGAACCGAGGCGTGGGAGTGGGCGATGGGGCGCGACGATAGCCCGCGGGAGCGCGACGGGCCAGCAAACCGGTGGGGCTTGCTGAGAACTCCCCGGGGTCTGATCCTGGGCGCAGCCCGCGCTCGGTCGGAGAAAACGGCGATTTTGGCTCCGACAGCCTCCGAGGAGGCTGTCGGAGAACTGCTTTCGAACCGAGGGTTTGAGATTTCGGTGGCCTGTGCCCTCGGCAGAACGCAGGCATACTGCTTTGTACGTCGAGTTCTGCCGAGGGTGCAGGGTGCCGGAAGCTCAAGTCGTCGGTCGGAATGAGTTTTCCGACAGCCTCCTAGGCCTCAATCGCGTGATCGGGGGACTCGGCGTAAGTGAGTGGATCGACCTCTGCCGCGAACGCAGCTCGATCATCCCGGTACACGGCGAGCACTTGGCGAGCGACGCGGTCCCACCCGAAGGCCGGGTCGGCGACACGACGTCGACCTCGTTGGCGAAAGTTAGCCCGCACGGACTCACTCTCGTAGAGTCGGGTCATCCCATCGGCGATCGCTTCGACGCTCTCGGGATCGATGAGAAGAGCAGCCTTGCCCACCACCTCGGGGCAGCTGGTTCGATCGGCGACGAGCATCGGCAAGTCACACGCCATCGCTTCCAACGGCGGGAGCCCGAACCCTTCGTAGAGAGACGGGTACACCCCGAAACGGGCCGCGGTCAGAAGAGCGCGCAGATCATCGGGGTAGCTGACGCTCGCGCAGCGCACCGACGCGGAGAGTCCGAGCGCTTCGATCAGGTCGCGCGTGACAGCCGGAAACTTGCCGGGGCCGGTGAGAAGCAGAGCGGGCCGCGTGATCGGGTCGGGGAACGCCATTGAGAACGCGCAGAGCGTGCGCTCGATGTTCTTGCGAGGCGTGATCGTCCCCACCGGGTAGATGAGAAAATCTCCCTCGATCCCGACCCTCCGCCGTGCACGCGCCTGCTCTTCTTTCGAGGCGGGGAAGAACCGAGGATCGACACCGAGCGACACGACCCAAACTTTTTCCGGATCGATGCCGGTCACCTCGACCAGATCCCTCTTCGAGGAGTGAGCGATCGCGATGACCCGATCGGCGCGCTTGAGGGAGTGTTTCAGAAGGTATCGATACCCGTAGTCGTTGCCACCGGGATCGTTGTAGAGATCGGGACGCCTGAGGTAGGCGACGTCTTGGACAGTCAGGATCGATGGAACGCCAGACGCCGCGCGTGGGAGTGAGAAGTGCGTGCCGTGAACGACGTCCACCGGTCCAGAGAATCGCTCGACCTTCGGCCACCCGACATGGTTTTCGAGGCGGTCGAGGAGGCGGCGCGGCCAGCCCATCGGCACCGGAGTCACTCCCGCGGGAAGGGTCTCTGCGACTGCGGCGGTTCGACCACGCAGGAGAACTTTGAGCTCGATGGAGGGGGAGGAGCTTTGGAGAGCCGGAAGTAGATTCTCGAGCAAGGAACGGATCCCACCGGGAATTGCCCAGTGGGAGCCATCGATCGCGATTCGCATGAGAGCCCTCTCGTCGCGGGTTTTCGGGGTTCCCCGCACCCATCGGCGGTTCTTCCCCTTTCACCATCGGCAAGATCGGCGGGGTACTCGACCGAGAATTGCAGACATGCCGGACGAATCGATCCCGAATCGAGACCCGGTGGGCGCCGAGAAAGGCATTTTGGAACTTCGAGAGGGGCTGTTTACACCGATCGGAGCCCTCCTATACTCGCCTTGTCCACACCCCCCTCGCATCGACCCATCGCCAGCTTTTCGGTGAGCGCAGCTGTTCGATGGAAGCATGGGACTGGTCTCGGAAGTGAATCCAGCGACGGGGATGGGTGCGAACGCACTCTTGGAAGCACGCTGACTGAGCGATCCGGGAGCACGAACACGCGATCCCACGACATGAGGCGCGACGAAGCGCACTGAGAAAGAGGAACGACATGGCGGATCCGGCAAACCGAGTCGAATCGAACATCGCCGGGAAGTGGTACGTGGACATCGAGTGCATCGACTGCGACCTCTGCCGCACCACTGCCCCCGAGAACTTCCGCGCGAACGAGGACGAGGGCTACTCCTACATCCACAAGCAACCAACGACGAGCGAAGAAGAGGAGCTCTGCCAGCAAGCGCTGGAAGAGTGCCCCGTTGAGGCGATCGGGAACGACGGCTAGTGTGGACTTCGGCCGGCTTCTCGCGACGAGCCGCTCCTTCCACAGAAGGGGGGGCTCGTTTCGTTTTGTTCTACCCTCCCTCGAAACGGCACTTTCTCGGCATCTTGGATCCTTCGTAGCGCTCGACCCTCGAAAGGAACGGATCCCACTGCTACCATCGAAGCGGGCCTCAAGAGATGTCACTGGAAAGACCCGCGATGAAACAGCTCACCAGCTGGATGGGAGCGCTCTGCCTCCTGGCGAGTTTGGTCCTTTCCGTCGAGGCTCACGGGCCCCTTCACGAGCGGCTGGAGAAAGTCGCCATCCGGATCAGCGAAGCTCCGCTCGACTCGACGCTCTATCTCGAACGGGCGCTCCTCCAGCAAGAGCACGGCGACCTCGAGGCAGCGCGCGCCGACCTCGATCGCGCCCTTGTCCTCAACTCGACTGACCTCGTCATCCGCGCAACTCTCGCGAGCATCCTGCTCGAGATCGGCGAGATCGACGGGGCCCTCGATCTCGCCCGGGCGGTCATCAAAGAGGACCCCGAACACTACAGCGCTCTCCTCGTCGAAGCGCGCGCGCTGGTTCTCACTGGTAAAACCGAAGCTGCGATCGCTGCATTCGATCGGCTGATCGCCAACGGCCCGCCGCCATCCCCCGACCTGATCCTGGAGCGGTTTCGCACGGTGCGCATCGCGCACCCCACAAACTCAAGACGAGCACTGCTCGGACTCGAAGCCGGGATCGCGCGGGTCGGCCCGCTGGTCGCACTGTTACTTCCTGCGATCGAAATCGAGAGAAAGACGGGAATGACCGACGCTGCGCTCCGTCGCGTCGCGCTCTTACGAGAGCAAGCGGGTCGCCCCACACCCTGGATCGTGCTCGAAGCCGAGATCCTCTCCGAAGCGGGACGCGTTACGGAGGCGGTCGCGCGGGCACAGGATGCCCTCCGCCGACTCGAGAGCGACCCGCGCAGAGCCAGTCAGGCCAACGAGCGCCTGCGCTCTCGCGCAGGCGACGTCAAACTGACCGCACAATCCCGTGCCAACTGTCGTCCACAGTTCCATGCGACCCAGACCCAAGCTGAAGAATCAAAAGGAGAGACGCCGTGATGACCCGCCTCCTTCTTCTGACGATCGGAATCGTGTTCTCGGCGGCTCCTCTGTCAGCCGCCGACACGTTGGTTCCGTTCGGATCGACGTGGAGTTTCCTCGACAACGGCACAAACCCGGGGGGCACGTGGACCGCCATCTCTTTCAATGACCTTTTGTGGGGCTCGGGCCCGGCGGAGCTCGGGTATGGCGATGGCGATGAAAACACGGTGGTCAGCTTCGGACCGAGTTCGACGAACAAGTACATCACCACCTACTTCCGCCACGCGTTCACGATCACCGACCCGAGCGCCTACGACGGTCTGATCGCACAGCTGCGGGTCGACGACGGAGCACGTCTCTACCTGAATGGTACCGAGGTACACCGGCTCAATATGACCGCGGGGGGGATCGGAAACTCGACGCTCGCGACGAGCACCGTCGACAACGCAGAGGAGACTGCGCTCAGTCTCGCGATGATCGATCCGACTCTGTTGGTGGTCGGGTCCAACGTGCTCGCCATCGAGGTGCACCAACGATCGGCGAATAGCTCGGACATCACGATGGACCTCGAGCTGATCGGTCACACTCCTCTAGACCCGATCACGGTGATCCGCGGCCCTTACCTTCAGCAGATCGGGCAAAACCATGCGATCGTCAGGTGGCGCACCGACGCGTTCACCGCCGGCCGGGTCGAGATCGGCGCGACGACGGCTCTCGGCGGCGGCGTGTTCACCGATCCGACTGTCACGAGCGAACACGAGGCCCTGGTGACCGGCCTCACCGCGGCCACGGAATACTTCTATGCCGTCGGTACCGCAGCCGGTTTCCTCGCGGGCCCCGACGCTGACCACCACTTCAAGACCTCACCCCTCCCCGCCTCGACCGACCCGGTGAGGCTCTGGGTGCTCGGTGACTCCGGAACCGCCAACAACAATGCGGCCACGGTACGAAACGCCTACACCAGTTACCCCGGCTCGGCGGCGACCGACTTACTCCTCCTCTTGGGCGACAACGCCTACGACATCGGGACCGACGCCGAGTACCAAGAGGCGCTGTTCGACATGTATCCGTCCTACCTGCGCACCGTTTCGACCTGGCCGACCTTGGGGAATCACGAGGGGGGGACGGCGAACGTTACCGGCCTCGGCCCCTACTACGAAAACTTCACACTTCCAACCGCGGGCGAGAACGGTGGGCTGGCAAGCGGCACCGAAGCGTACTACTCCTTCGATCACGGCCCGATCCATATTGTCTGCCTCGACTCTCAATGGACGAGCCGCTCCCCGACGGGGGCCATGCTGACCTGGCTCGAGAACGACCTCGCAAGCACCGACCGCGAGTGGATCATCGCCTTCTGGCACCACCCGCCGTACACCGCGGGATCGCACGAATCGGATGACCCACTCGATAGCAGCGGGCGCCTGTTCGACATGCGCGAGAACGCGAACCCGATCATCGAAGCGGGCGGCGTCGACCTCGTCCTTTCAGGTCACAGCCACTCCTACGAGCGCACTTTTCTCCTCGACGGCCACTACGGCGTCTCATCGACATTGACCGGCGCGATGCTGATCGACGCCGGCAACGGCGATCCAAACGGCGACGGCAGCTACTCGAAGCCGACCGGCGGCGCCCCCCATGCGGGCACTGTCTACATCACGGCAGGAAGCTCGGGGCAGACGGGGAGCGGGCCGCTCAACCACCCCGCGATGGTGACCAGCCAGCAGCTGCTCGGCTCGGTGGTGATCGACGTGATCCCAGGTCAGATGGAAGTTAGGTTTCTGCGCTCGAATGGCGCCGTGACCGACACATTCGCGATCACCAAGTCGAGCGTCGTCGGGGAACAGTTCATCCGCGGCGATTCGAACGGCGACGGCCTGCTCGACATCTCGGACCCCATCTCGACCCTCGCCTACCTCTTCCAGGCGGGCCCCGCGGATTGCCTGAACGCGCTCGACGCCAACGACAGTGACTCGGTCAACATCGCCGACGTCATCACCGTGCTCAGCGTTCTCTTCACGGGCGGGACCCCGCTTGCCGCCCCGTATCCCAACTGCGGCGTCGACCTGACCCCGGGGGCGATCACCTGCGACATTCCGCCCTGCCCGTAAAAACCGGGTAGACTTCGGGGCTCGAAACGGAGCCCCCGATGGAATCCAAACGCGCCAGAGGCCTCGCCATCGCCGTCACCGCCGCCACACTGAGCGCGGTGGGCATTGCGATCTCGATCATCGCAGGGAAGTATCTGACGGAGTACGACCAGAGCCTCCAGATTGCGGGGGTCTCCGCGCTCGTGACGGTGATCGGGGTGATCGCTGCCTTACGCATTCTGCCGCGGCGCGATTCGCCCCGGGCGAGTTTCGTTCTCGCGGGACTCTCACTCACGCTCTCTCTCGTCGTTCTCGGTTCAATTTTCATCGGCCGGGTGACCCACTCTCACTTCGGATTCACGGTCTATGGTGCGATCCCGATCCCGGCGCTCGACATCACCATCGATAGCAATGGCCTGCTCTGGTTCCGCGACAAGACCCACCGCATCACCGTCGATGAAGTCAGGCCGCTACTCTCGGGATCGACTCAGCTCGTGATCATCGGGATCGGCTGGGAAGAGCGAGCGAAAATCGATCCGGCGGTGCTCGAGTTACTGGGGGACAAGGCACGGGTGCTCGAAACCAAAGCTGCGTTCGAGGCCTTCAACCGAGCCCGGACCGAGGGGAAGCAGGTTGTATTGCTCGCGCACACAACGTGTTGATCGGTGTCGCCGTCAGCGAAATGAGGTCGGCCGAGGCGCCATCGGCTCTCGGCCGGCCTCAGAGAAACACCGCGAAACGCCACCTTAGCGAACGACCGCCACTCCCGACTGCGCCGGCAGCATCCGGCGACGAATCACCTGGGCCTCTGGCGGCATGCGACCGTCGAAGAGGACCCACAGCGCTTCCTCGGGGCGCACCATGTCGGGGCCCTGGAGCGCCAAGCGCAGCTCGAGGATTCGCTCATCTTCTTGGACGGTGATCCAACCCTCGGCATCCGCTGGCAGCGCCTCGCGCCACTTCGCTCCGAGGATCCCGGGCGCAAGGTCAGCCGTGCGGGTCTTCCCCTTCTTATCGGTGCGCTCGAAGAAGAGCCCGCTCTCTTCTGACAGTCGCGTGAGCGCCTGATCGGTGATCTTCTCGGCTTCGTCGGCCGGAATCAGAACCAACGAGTCAGCGACCATTGCGAACTTCGACATTTTCGGCGACTGCGGTCCGACCGCGTGACCTCCGCGGAGGCAAATCCCCTCGGGCAGACTCGCGTTGACTCGCTCGGCAATCTCTTCGGCGGAGATGTTGTCGATCACCTTCACCTCGAGGATCTCTCCGAGCCCCCCCGCACCGAGCCGGAGCGGCGGGCCGAAGCTGAACTGCGGAATCGGGTGGAAGCCCTGGCTGTAGGCGAGCTCGATCCCCGCCCGACGAAACGCGCGCGGCAACATGCGCGCGAAGTCGAGGTGACCGATGAAGCGCCCGTAGCCGAGTTTCGTGTACTTGAAGCGGAACGTGGTCGAGACCGTCGGCGCGTCGAAGTATCGCGGAGGCAGCCTCGACTGGCCGCGCTTCGAGTCGCGCCGCGCCGCCGACTGTGCCTTCACTTCTTCTATCGTGTCCTCGGTCACACGCTGCCCACCTTCGACGCGGTGTGCGTCAAGGGTGGTCAAGTAGTCGATTCGCTCCTCACGCATCAGTTTCATATCGCACGCGATGCCACAGTTGTAGCAAACGAGCGGTTTCGTCGACTCGAATGCGTCCTCGAGGTTCGTCGGGTGCACGATTTGAGCCGCAGGCTTCCCGCAGGGCACGCTCTTCCGATCCTTGAGCGCCTTCCGGTACTCCTTGGCGAGGAACGACATCTCGACGCCGCAATCGATGTGATCCCAGGGAAGCCGTGCATCGACGGGAATGGTGCCGAGGAACTTGTAGCGGTCGATTTCGAGTTCTTCGATCGCTTCCATCCAAAGATCGAAGCGCAAGCGGTCCGACCAGCCATCGAAGCGCGCGCCCTTCCGCCAGGCGAGCTCGATCATGTCGCCGAGCGTGCGGTCCCCGCGGCCGAGGACACCCTCGAGGTGCGACGTCCGCGCGTCGTGCCAGCGCAAGACCAGGCCGTGGGCGCGAGTCTCATCGCGCAGAATCTGGTGCTTCCGCTCGATCTCCGGGATGTCGTCCTGCGCCGCCCACTGAAAGGGTGTGAACGGCTTCGGCACATGGCTCGACACCGACACGGTGACCTTGGCGCGCCCCTTGGAGACATACTCCCGGGCGATACCGATCATCCTCCGCCCCGTCTCGGCGATGCCGAGGACGTCTTCGTCCTCTTCGGTCGGCAGCCCGATCATGAAGTAGAGTTTCATCCGCTGCCAGCCGCGCGAGAAGATGCGGTGGGCGCTCTTTGCGATGTCTTCCTCCGAGACGTTCTTCGACACGACGTCGCGCATCCGCTGCGTGCCCGCCTCAGGGGCGAAGGTCAGCGAAGTGTTTCGCACCGATCCGATCTCTTCGAGCATTTCATCCGACAAGCCGTATGCGCGCAGCGACGAGACGCTCAAGCTCACATCCGCCTCGCGCAACCCCGGCATGACCTGCTGGACCAGGGGCTGGATCGCCGAGTAGTCCGCGGTCGACAGGCTGGTCAAGGACACTTCGTCGAACCCGCCGCACTTCACGGAGTTAGTGACCGTCTCCTGAATCGACTCCGGCGAGCGCTCACGCACGGGGCGGTAGATCATCCCCGCCTGGCAGAAGCGGCACCCTTCGGTGCAACCGCGCGCGATCTCGACCGAAACGCGGTCAAACACGATTTCGGTGTTCGCGACCGGGAAATCGGAGGGAAACGGGTAATCGTCAATGTTGGCGACGTGAGCACGCGAGACCTTGGCAGGCACGCGAGGGTCGAGCGGCGCAGAGACTACGGTGATGCCGGTGCGCTCTTCGACCTCGGTCGAGTAGAGGCTCGGTACGTAGATTCCAGGGAGCTGCGAGATCGCGATCAACCGCTCGCGGCGGGAGACTCCCGCCTCGCGCATGTCCTTCCAAATCCGAACCGTGTTGTGGAAGAACCCTTCCCCGTCGCCGACCAGGTACGCGTCGATGAAGTCCGCCATCGGCTCGGGCTGAAACGCGACTGGTCCCCCCGCCATGACGAGCGGATCGGATTCGCCCCGGTCACGAGTGCGCAGCGGAACTCCGCCGAGGTCGAGCATGGTGAGGACGTTCGAGAAGGTCAGCTCGTACTGGAGCGAGAAGCCCACACAGTCGAATTCCGAAAGGGGCGTCCAGTTCTCGAGCGAGACCAAAGGGAGCGACCGACGGCGCAGCTCACGCTCGAGATCGACCCACGGCGTGTACACCCGTTCGGCGCGCACGCCCTCCATATCGTTCAGGTGCGAGTAGAGGATGCGATAGCCGAGATGGCTCATTCCGATCTCGTACGCGTCGGGGAACCCGAGCGCGATCGAGAGATCGAACTCCGACTTTCGCACCGAGCCGCGCTCGCCGCCGGTGTACCGACCGGGCTTCTCGAGGCGGTGGAGAAAGTTCGCGTAGGGGTGGTTCGAAAGCACGGACCCGTCGGGAAGACGAGAGATGTCGTGCCCCGGCGCATCCTTCTCTGTGGGTCCGCTCTCGAACCCGACCTTCCCCATGTCGTCCCAGAGGTTCTTCGATCCCTCGGTCATTTCGCTCGACCCTCTCTCTGCCCGGTCTCTTCCCATCGACAGCACGCAGAAGCGCGCAGCGATTGTGGCGGAGGATCGTAGCACATGCCGAGAAGTGCGAAACGGTGGTGAAGAGCGGAATAGAAAGGGAATAGAGGACCCAACCGGGATGAATCGGCCCGGTTCCCGCCCACCGGCGGATCACCGCTCCGCTGTGCCGCTGCTCCTACTTCAGCCCGAAGGTTCGATTGCAGTAGCCGCGCTCACCATCCGTGAACGTGACTCCCACCCAGAGGCTGCCGCCCTCTGTTCCCGCGGCGCTCGCACTCCGGGGAAGGGGATTCAGAGGGAGCACATACTCGCGGCTCTCTCCCCCTCCGAGACGCTCGTCGGTGACAGTGCGCTCTCCGCGGCCATCGGGCGTCGCTTGCAGGTAGAGATGGAAGGTGATCGGGACCGTCCCATCGTTGGTGATCCTGAAAGTGATCTCGTTGCTCCCCGCTGCCTCATCCTCGACCCGCTCGATCTGGACGCGTGAGCAATCGAGGGGGATCACCTCTTCGAAGGGAACCCGGTCGGTTCGACCATTGTCCCGACGCACGACCAGCGATCCGCGCACCCATTCCGTCCCCGCGATCCCAGCGCTGGGTGGCAACTCGACCTTGAGGTCCCATGTCGCCGTCTCCCCGGCCTCGACCGTGCGCGGGTCGATCGGCGTGAGCAGCCGGTAGCCGCGCGGAAACTCCGCCTCGGGATCGAGGGTCGTCCGCCCCGAAAGGTGGTTCACCAGACTCATGCGGAAGCCCCCTTCGATCGAGGTGATCGCGAGGGATCGGCCGGTGCGCTCGAGGGAGAGGTCGAGGCCTTCGATGAGAAGGAACCGCCCCGAGGAGAGGCTCCCGCCGAGCTCCAAGGTCAATCGCCCGTCTTCGACCGGCGGGAGTTCGACTTCGCGGCCGAGCGCATCAAACGCGCGCGGGGTGCGGGCGACTTGTAAGGTGAGAGGATTCAGCTGGAAGCGGTCGCCGTGCGCGATGAGCGCGACCGCATCGATGTTATCGCGTCGGTAGAGGAGCGCCTCGGCATCCGCTCGCCACTCCTCTCGACCGATGAACTGCGCCGGGCCGAGGTACCCGCGCGCGAATTGCCACGCGAGGAGCGTGACGAGCGGCGTGTAGCCTTCTAGGGCACTGCTTCCCGGGCGAAACAGGCTCGAGGACGGATCCGCGATGTAGACGTTCGACGCGCCGTCCGCATCGAGCTGAAAGAGGGCGGTGGTCCAATCTTCAGGATCCGTACCGAATGCGGCTCCGTAGAAGCGTGCCGCGAAGCGCCCGGACTTCGCCTTTCCGACTGTGCTTTCGCTATCGATGGTCATGAGCCGTGGCACTCCGGTTTCGAATCCGTCCCCGTCGCCCACGACGCCGATCCGCAAATCGCGCGCAGCCGAGGAGAGCGCGGCGAGAAGCTCGGGCTCATCGGGGGGCGGATCGAGATACCAGCGCGGCACGGCGCGCCAAAGCGGAGCGAAGTCCGCGGCGGTGCGCTCGATGGTGTCCTCGTCACTCGAGCCTTTGGTTAGCGAAAAGAGCGCGGCTCGGCGCACTTCGGGCACCGACGCGAGCGCTCCAGGCCACGACTCCAATCCGGGAGGAGCCGCGAGCAATGTCGGGTACGGCTCGAACGGTCCCACCCAATCCGGCAACGGGACTGGCACCAAGACCCCGTGGCGCGACCGACCGCGCCCGACGGTGAAGGGTGGATCGCCGGTGAGGAACGGCACCTCGCGAAAGAGGATCTTGTCCCCCTTCGAGTCTTTCAGGTTCACGACGAGGAAGCGGATTCCCGCCGAGTTTTCGTCGACCGAGATGTGCGCCCGACGCGAGACTTGGCCGCCGGTGAGGAAGCTCCCAGTGGGGTTCAGGTGGATCGGGTGCTCGTCGTCGACGTAACGGATCAACTGCTCTGCGTTGTACACCTCGCCACGGTCGTCGATGACCGCGAGATCGAGGGTGTAGTCGCCGGTCGGAAGCCCGACGCTAGTGATCTGGACCGGAGCTCCAGCATTCCCCGAGACTCGTCGCAAAGAATCGACCCACGCGAGGACCAGCCGCGGCGACGCGATCACCCGGATCGCATCGATTTCGAGAAACCCAAGGCTCTTCTCTCGGGATGCATGGAGCCGGAGCTCGAGCCGCCACCCCACCGTTCCTTCGGGCACGATCGTAGTGGTGTGCTCGGTCCGCCAGCCGCGCCTCGCTCCGCCCCCGGTGAAAAGCGGGACCAAGTCTTCCCCACGCCCTTCGCGAAAGAATTCGCGACCGGCGGCATCGACCTCGAACGAGAAACGAATCGCGAGCTCAAAATCCCCCTGACCGAGATCATCGTGACGGAATGCGGCCTGGAACGTGAGGAGTTCACCGGGCTCGACGGGGAGTTGCCGGAGGTCCGCGGGTCGATTTTCCGCGGCGTAACGCGAGATGTTTCTCCGCGAATACAGAAGCGCGCGACCGCCCCCGGCCGGGAGTTTGAGGACCCGGCCACTCGCACCCGCGCTCCCGACGGCGGCGGGAGTCGCTGCCATGAGGTGTGGCAAATCGAGGCGGTCGAAGCGTTGCTCCCACCCAAACACGTCGAGATCGTAGTCCTTGGAAAAGGGGACGTTGTCGACTTCAAACTGATTTTCGTAGATGACGCGTGTGCCTTCTCCCGCATGAAGCGAGGAGAACATTGCGAATACGACCCAGCCTACGATCAGTGCCCGCACTCGCCACGCGGAAGGGCTCGGGAGAAACGCGTCCCTCATTTCGTCCGGTCCAGATAACGAGGGGATGGTGCGGTGGCGGGAGTGGCGCCGTACGCTTGGTTTAGGCGCCGGCCGCCATCGATCTTCTTCAACTTGTCGGCAGTCTCGAGGCGCACCTCCTCGACACGGCGCTGCTGCTCAGATTCGAGGGCGATCAGGTTGCCGAGGATCTGGTGCAACTGATCGAGTTCAACCTGCACCTCGGCGCGCACGGGGTCGCTGAGTTCGTCGCGTTCAGCGTGCCACCGCACCTTCAGGGGTGCAATCCGCAGCTCAATCGCTTCGATCCGATCCAGCGTCGATTCCTTGGCCCGGGCGAGCGCGAGAATCTCATCGCTCTGCCCGCCGAGCAGGATCTCCCCCTGACGGCGGGTGTGCGTCTCGAGCTCACCGTAGATCCCCCGCTGCTCGCGAAGCCCGGCACTGAGAATCTGCGCCTCGGATTCCCAGGCCGTCGTCGATTCCGCCATCGATCGTGCTCCTTCCCAGGAGACTGCGTCTCGATTCTCACGCCGCGCGCACTCAGCGCGTGGCTTCGATCCTCTGGATCCGCGCTGCGAGTTTCTCG
>CALEHF010000027.1 GCA_937876125.1 uncultured bacterium | reverse complement strand
TTCCTAAAGCCACTCCATTCAGAGCCACTCCATTCAGAGCCACTCCATTCAGAGCTACTCCATTCAGAGCTACTCCTCGAGCGCCGCGAGCTTTGCCTCGAACTTCTGGGCGAGTCGGTCGTGCTGGGTCGTCGTCTCTTCGAGGCGGGCAAAGATGCGCTCCTCCTCTTTTTTGGCCTGATGGAGGTCGCTCGAGAGCCTCGTGATCTTGCCCCGATGCTGCTCCGTCGATGCGACGATCAGCTCTTCGCTCAACCGCGCGATGTCGGCCTCGAGCGCTGAGATCCGCGCCTCCGCCTTCGCGATTTCGCTCGCGAGTGGCTTGAGCACTTTCGAACGCTCGGCGATCAAGGAGGCCCGCTCCCGACGCAACTCTTTCCGGTTCACGCGCTTCTTCGGCGGGGCAGCGGCCGCCGCCGCTTCTCGATCCGCGGCCTCTTCCGCCCACCCCACGCGATCGAGGAAGTCCTGGTAGCCGGATTCGTGGATGCGAACCTGATCGCCATCGAAGACGACCAGGCGGTTGCAGATGCGGTGCAGCATCGATTCTGAGTGAGTGACGAGGATCACAGTGCCTGGGAAGCTCTCGATCGCCTCGGTGAGCGCGTCGGTCGAGGGTAGATCGAGGTGGTTGGTCGGCTCGTCGAGGAGGAGCAGGTTGGAGGGGGTCGCGAGCACTTTCCCGAGGAGCACCCGGGCCCGTTCACCTCCCGACAGGACATCGACCTTCTTCTCGGCGAGGTCGCCTTCGAACATCATCAATCCGCAGATCCCCCGAGCCTCCGTTCGGGTCATGTCGAAGCGGACCGACTGGATCTCCTCTTCGATCGTTTTCCCGGCGCGGAGGCGATCGACGTTGCTCTGGCCGAAGAAGGCGAGCTGCTCGTTGACGTGCAACTTCACTTGGCCCTCTTGGGGGGAGAGTTCTCCCGCGATCGAGCGGAGGAGGGTCGACTTGCCGCGGCCGTTCGGCCCGATGATGCCGATCCGGTCCCCTGTCCCGACCGTGATCGACAGCTTCTCGAAGAGGTTCTCGCCGCCATCGTAGGCAAACGTCACGTCTTCGAGTTCCACGATCCACTTGCCGTTGAACGGCGAGGGTGTGAAGGAGAAATCGAGGGTCGGAATGTTGTCGAGCTTGTCGAGCTGCGCGCGCTTCTGGATCTGCTTCAAGCGCGATTGGGCTTGGGACGCCCGCCGCGCCTTCGCGCGAAACCTCTCGACGAACTGCATGTCCTGCTTGAGCTTTCGCGCCTCGTTGACGCGCGTCTTCTCGTGCAGCTCCTCTTCGAGATCGAGTTGCGCGAAGACCTTCTCGGTGCCTCCCGCGAACTTCCGGAGCGATTGTCGGTGGATCGCGAGGGTGTGGGTGGTGACGGCGTCCATGAAGTCGCGGTCGTGTGTGATCAAGATCAGCGTGTTTCGCCAGCTCCGCAGAAAACCACGTAGCCACCGGATACTGACGATGTCCAGATAGTTGTTCGGTTCGTCGAGCATGAGGAGGTCGGGATCTCCGAGCAGACACTTCGCCAGGTTCAGGCGCACCTGATATCCGCCGGAGAGCTCTAGCGGAGACATTTGAAACATTTGCAGCGAGAATCCGAGGCCGTGCAAGGTCGCCTCGGCGCGGTGGAGCTCCAGATAGCCGTCTTCATGGCGTTCGAGTCCCTCGCAGGCCTCTTCGAGCACCGTCGGCTTCTCGAACTTGAGATGCTGAGACAGGTGTCCCACGCGGCAGTGCTTCGGGACGAGGACTTCGCCCGCGTCGGCTTGATCCTCTCCGAGAATGATCCTGAAGAGGGTCGACTTGCCGTGGCCGTTCAGGCCGATCAGACCGACTCGCTCCCCCTTCTCGATCAGGGCGGAAGCGTCATCGAGGAGGCCGTTTCCTCCGTAGGACTTCGACAGATTACGAATCTCGAGCATCGGTCTCCCTGGAGCACACTGTTTTGCGGATGTTGGCGGCGGCGCGAGATGCAAAGCGGGCCCGGACAGCGGCGCGACAGCGCGCACGATACCCGGGCCCGGTGAAATCGCTACTTGGTCTTCTTCATGCTCACTCGGGTGTAGTGCATCCGCATGGTCCGGAACTCTTTTCCATCCGGTCCAGGGCCGAACATTTCGAATTCGTAGTTGTCTTTGTCGATCATCTTCTCGACGAAGCGCATCGGGACGTACTCACCGGTCATCACGTCTGGTCCCATGCCGCGATAGTTGATCACGCCACCGGACTGGCGACCTTCCATGACCATGACTCCAGTTCCCATGCTGTCGAGCCAGACCGCGATGAACTTCTTCTTCAGGTTGTCGTAGCCGCGAACGCCCATCCCCTGCCATTGCATGCCCATGCCCTCGCCATCGACCTCTTCGACCACGTATCGGCCATCCATGATCGACTTGATGGTGCCTCTCCCGGTGGTCGGCATCGAAGGCTGACCCGGAACCATCCACATCTCGCTGACAGACGTCCAGTCCCCCACGCTCTGCATCAGGTACTGGTGTGGCTCGCCGGGAGTCATGAACTCCATCCACTTTGCCATCATCTCTTGCTCGGCCTTCTGTTGTGCGGCTGAGCCTTCCCCATCCTGCGACACGACCTGGGTGACGACCGCGGTCGCGCCGACGAGGATGAGCGCGCCGAAGAACATACGAACTTTCATCGGATCCCCTCCCTGTGCAACCTTGCGTGAGGCTGCATTGGTGACAGATCGCTGCCGTGGTCCCGCGCGGAGCGGAATCGGGCAGACGTTTCGAACGTGATGGAGTTGGTTCCCCCATCCTACGGATGGGGCGACGGGAACATATTGTGCGTCAAGGAAGAGTCTCGGTCGAGATGAGAAACTGATTCGCTGGGGAGTCAGAGAGGGGGGCTCCCGAGAGGGGGGGGATCGGGCATGATATCGGGGCTGAACCCCGTTCCCTTGCGAGGAGGACCCATGCGCTCTTCACCCAGATTCACGCTCTCCCATTCCGGCCTCACCGGACTTCTGATCGCTCTGGTGTCGGTTGCCGCTCTCTTCACCACGGCGGGTGCTCGCGAGGCTGCGTCGTCGAGCACTTTCAGCTGGCAAACCCTCTTCGATGGCAGCTCGACCTCCCAGTGGCGCGGCTACAAGCAGGAAGCGTTCCCCGCCAAGGGGTGGGTTGTCGAAGACGGCTGGCTGCGCGTGGTCGCAGGGGGCGGCGGCGGGGACCTGATCTCGACCGGTGAGTACGAGAACTTCGAACTCGAGCTCGAGTGGAAAGCCGCCAAAGGCGCGAACTCAGGGATCATGTACCTGACCGGCGAAGAGGAGGGCGCGCCGTGGATGACGGCGCCCGAGTACCAGATTTTCGACGACGAAGACGCGCACTCCACTTCCGATACCAGCGCCGGTTCGATGTACGCACTGTACGCGCCCGAGAACAAGACCCTCCACCCCGCCGGCACAGTGAACCGCGCCCGGATCGTGGTCGCCTCGAATCGCATCGATCACTACCTCAATGGCGTGCTGGTGTGCTCGGCCGTGCGCGAATCGAAGGACTGGAATGCGCGCGTCAAGAAGAGCAAGTTCGGATCGATGAAACTCTTCGGCACTCTCGATCGTGGCCACATCGCGCTCCAAGATCACGGAAACGATGTCTGGTTCCGCAACATTCGCATTCGCGAACTCTCAGAGAACGAAGCCGAGTTAGGGAAGCGCGATCGCATCGATCTCTTCAATGGTCGGGACCTCGCCGGGTGGGATTTCCACTTGAAGGATGCGGGCGCGACGATGGCGGGAACCTGGTCGGTCGACAACGGGCTCCTCGTCTGCAAAGGAACGCCGGCCGGCTATCTGATGACCGAGAAGGACTACACCAGCTTCCACCTCGTCGTGGAGTGGCGGTGGAACCCGGTGACAAAAGAGGCGGGGAATTCGGGTGTACTGCTCCGCAAGGTCGGGGAGGACAAAGTGTGGCCCCAGTCGATCGAGGCACAGCTCAAATCGGGGCGCGCCGGAGACTTCTACTCGATCGGCGACTTTCCGATGAAGACCGATCCCGAGCGCAGGAACGGCCGCCATGCCGCCCATCTGCGCGCGAACGAGTACCCCGCGGGGCAGTGGAATCGCTACGACATCACCGTCCAAGGCGAGAAGATCGAACTGCGCGTCAACGGCGAAGTGCTGAACACGGCGACCGACTGTGAAGTGATTCCAGGTCGGGTGTGCCTGCAGTCGGAGGGGACCGAGATTCAGTTCCGCACTGTGCAGCTCTATCCGGGCGAGCAGCGGAAGTCGGCGCTGTGACTCTCGATCGAAATGACGTTTTCAACCTGCTGCTAGAACCCGCGCCGATTCGACACGAGGAGTTGCCATGATTCCCCTTCCCACCGGACCCAGCATTTTCGGAAACGCAGTCATCGCCCAGTCGGGCGGTCCCACTGCTGTGATCAATCAGTCCCTCGTCGGATGTCTCGAGGAGTTGCGGGGATTCGCGGGAGTCGATCGGATCTTCGGGGCTCGTCACGCGGTGAGCGGGATGGTCTCCGATGACCTCATCGATTTGACCGATATCCCGACCGCAACTCTCGAGCGTATTGCGAACACTCCATCTTCTGCTCTCGGCACCTCGCGCGACAAGCCGGATGAGGAGTACTGCGAACGCATCTTCGAGAAGCTCGCCGCTCGGAAGATTCACTACTTCTTCTATATCGGAGGAAACGACTCCTCGGACACGTGTCGCATCATCAGCGAGGTCGCCCGAGCGAAGGGGCACGAGCTGCGCGCATTCCATCTGCCGAAGACGATCGACAACGACTTGGTCATGAACGATCACACCCCCGGCTTCGGATCGGCGGCGCGTTTCGTCGCGTGCGCGTTGATGGGGGACTCGCTCGACAACAAGGCGCTGCCGGGGATCAAGGTCGACGTGATCATGGGCCGCCACGCAGGGTTCCTCACCGCGGCGAGCGTGCTCGCGCGCACCCCCGCGGGAACGGGTCCGCATCTCATCTATGTCCCCGAGGCGACCTTCGATCTCGATCGCTTCATCGCGGATGTCGATCGCATCTACACCCGCGAGGGACGCTGCGTCATCGCGGTGTCGGAGGGGATCCATGACGAGAAGGGGACCCCGATCGCGGTGAAGATTGCCGAGTCGATGAATACGGAGGTCGAGCGAGACGCCCACGGCAACGTGCAGCTGTCGGGAAGCGGGGCGCTCGGCGATCACCTCTCGAGTCTGATCAAGGAGCGGCTCGGGAGCCGGTTGCGGGTCCGGGCGGACACCTTCGGCTATTTGCAGCGATCCTTCGCCGGGTGCGTGAGCGCATCGGACGCGCGGGAGGCGCGAGAATCGGGTCGAGCGGCGGCCCGGGCGGCGGCGGAAGGGCTTCTCGAGGCGAGTATCACGATCCGCAGGACCGGCAATGATCCCTACGCGGTCGAGTACGTTCCGGTGGCTCTTTCGGAAGTGGCCCGCAAGACCCGCACTCTAGAGCCGAAATACATAGTGGAGGGGTGCGACATCGCGGAGAGCTTCCGGGAGTACGCGGCGCCCCTCGTCGGCGACCTTCCGATCCTCGAGGCACTCTAAAATGCTTCTGCCACGGAGGTTAAGTGGCGGTCGCCGAGGACTCGAATGACCTCTGAGAGTCATTCTCGGGGTGCCGCTGGTGTGCGTCGCTGTCCCGTCCCCGTCTGGACGGTAGGCTCGAAGTGGGCCGTTTCGGCCCCCTCTGGCCCCCTTCATCCTGCCGCTGGAGCGGCGCCGGGGGTCTGTTTCTGGGATCAGTCCGAAAGGGGACGGCGCGATGAGCGACCACGGCGAGCTGCGCAATCCGCTCCCTGCCCCATCGGGAAAGCTCCCCAAGAAAGGCTCCTCGCCCCCGCCCGGTGAGGATCCGACACTCTCACTCGATGACCCGGCGCTCTACTTCAACCGCGAGCTCAGTCTGCTCGAATTCAACGACCGAGTGCTCCAGCTCGCCCGCGATCCGAAGATCCCGCTCCTCGAGCGACTGCGCTTCCTGACCATCTCCACCTCGAACCTCGATGAATTCTTCGAGATTCGGGTCTCCGGTGTGAAGGAACACATCGCCTACCAAGTGGGCCTTCCGAACCCCGACGCTCTCTCCCCGGGTGCGCTGCTCTTGATGATCTCCGAGCGCGCCCACTCTCTGGTCGAGGAGCAGTATCGAGTCCTGAACGAGGAGATCCTTCCCGCCATCGAGGCCGAGGGAATCCGCCTCCTCAAGCGAGGGCACTGGACCGAGCGGCAGACGCAGTGGGTCGCTGACTACTTCCATCGAGAAGTGCTCCCCGTGCTCACGCCGGTCGGGCTCGACCCGGCGCACCCCTTCCCTCGGATCGCCAACAAGACCCTCAACTTCATCGTGTCGCTGAAGGGGAAGGATGCCTTCGGGCGCCTGAGTCGCGCGGCGGTCGTCCAAGCTCCGCGGATCCTCCCGCGGGTCATCGCCATCCCCCCCGAAAAGAGTGGCGGCTCGGAAGAGTTCGTGATGCTCTCTTCTGTGATTCACGCGAATGTCGATGCGCTCTTCCCCGGCATGAAGGTGAAGGGGTGCTACCAGTTCCGCGTCACGCGCAACTCCGATCTCTTCGTCGATGAGGAAGAGGTGGATGATCTCTTGAACGCACTGCAAGGACAGCTCGATCACCGTCGGTTCGCGGGTCCGGCGCGGATCGAAGTCGCCGACAACTGTTCGGACGAGATGCAGGAGTTCCTTCTCGATCAGTTCGAACTCGGGCCCGACGACGTGTACCGGGTCAATGGACCGGTGAATCTGCACCGCCTCGGGCAGCTCTACTCTCTCGTCCAGCGTCCCGACTTGAAGTACCGCCCCTTCGTCGCGGGCACCCCGCGCGCGCTGGTCGAAACTTCGATCTTCTCGGCGATTCGTCGCGGTAACATCCTCCTTCACCACCCCTACCAATCGTTCGCGCCGGTCAGCGAGCTGATTCAAGCCGCTGCCAACGACCCCCAGGTGCTCGCAATCAAGCAGACGATCTATCGCACCGGAACCGATTCCGAGCTGATGGAGTCCCTGGTCGAGGCGGCGAGGGCGGGAAAGGAAGTGACTGCGGTCGTCGAGTTGCGCGCGCGCTTCGATGAGGCTGTGAACATCGAAATCGCGAAGCGACTCCAAGAAGCGGGCGCGAAAGTGGTGTACGGCGTCGTGGGGTACAAGTCACACGCGAAAATGATGCTGGTGGTCAGGCGGGAGGGAGAACATTTGCGCCGCTATGTTCACCTGGGCACCGGCAACTATCACCCCATCACGGCGCGCGCGTACACGGACTTCGGATTCCTGACCTGCGACGATGACTTCTGCGCCGACGTTCACGACGTCTTTCTTCAGCTCACCGGGCTCGGGAAAGCCCAAGGGCTCCGCAAGTTGATCCAGTCTCCGTTCACACTGCACGAAGAGATGATCGCGCGGATCGAGACCGAGATCACGGCCGCGAAAGAAGGCAAGAAGGCGCACATCATGGCGCGGATGAATTCGCTCATCGAGCCGCAGATCATCCAAGCCCTCTATCGCGCTTCCCAAGCCGGGGTCGATGTCGATTTGATCGTGCGGGGGCCTTGTGCTCTCAGGCCGGGGGTTCCCGGTATCTCCGATCGGATTCGGGTCCGGTCGATCCTCGGGCGGTTCCTCGAGCACAGTCGCGTCGCGTACTTCTTCGCGGGCGGTGAGGAGCACACCTTCCTCTCGAGCGCCGACTGGATGCCGCGCAACTTCTTCCGACGGGTGGAACTCAGCTTTCCGATCGAAGGCAAGAAGCTGAAGCGTCGGGTGATCGAAGAGAG
>CALEHF010000026.1 GCA_937876125.1 uncultured bacterium | reverse complement strand
GGTCACTCTTCACCACGAGCACCCGGGCGCGCGAATCCTCGTCGTGATGCCGGCGAGCTTGCTCCACCAGTGGGCACGGGAGGTGCGGACGCGAACCCCGCTCGAGGTGGGGGTCGCACACGGGAGCGAGAAGGAGCGAAGCGTCGCCCGCTGGATCGACGCCGGCGGCGTGCTCGCCGTGAGCTACGCGACCTTGCGCTCTCTCGATCTCGACCTCCGCCTCGAGAGCGCCGGGGTCGGGATCGATCTCGCCATCGCGGACGAGGCGCACTACGTGAAGAACCCCGAGGCGAAGCGAACCCAGGCGCTCACCGCTCTCCTCGAACGCGCGGATCGCCGCTGCCTCATGACCGGGACGCCCCTCGAGAATCACCCCGACGAGTTCCAACGCATCTTGACGCTCCTCGACCCGAGTCTCGAAGCGCGCACCGAGCGGGGGCGCCACGACCGAAAGAGTGGGTTTCTCGATCCGCGAGTCTTCCAGAGGCGGGTGGCGGAGGTGTACCTCCGTCGTACTCAGAAAGACGTGCTGACCGAGCTCCCTGCGCGAATCGAGCGGGAGGAGTGGGTCGAACTCAAGGAGGCCGAGCGCAGCGCGTACGAAGCTGCGGTGCGTGACGGTGGGTTCATGGCGATGCGACAGCGCACCGCGATCGGCGCTCCGGATTCGGCGAAGCTCGAACGACTCGAAGAGTGCATCGCCGAACATCGCGCGGAGGGGCGAAAGGTGATCGTCTTCAGCTACTTCCTCGACGTCCTTGCGCGCTGCGCGGAGCGGATCGATCCAATCGGGTCGATCCACGGTGGCCTCTCCCCCGCCGACCGAGACCAGTTGATCACGAAGTTTCAGAGGGCGCCCGACGGAGCCGTGCTCCTCGGGCAGATCGTCGCGGCGGGGGTCGGTCTCAACCTCCAGTGCGCGTCGGCGGTCGTGATCATGGAGCCGCAGCTGAAGCCCGCTCTCGAGGCCCAAGCCATCGCGCGCGCCCACCGAATGGGGCAGACGCGGCGGATCATCGTCCACCGCCTGCTCGCCGACGATACGATCGACGTGCACCTCTCCGCTCGTCTCGCGATGAAGGAGGAGCTCTTTGACCGCTACGCCGAGGGGAGCCTTCTCGAAGCGGCGAGCGGAGCCGGACCCGAGTATGTCGGCGCATCAGAGAAACGGACCGAACCCGCGGCCGGCGCGTTGGCCCAAGAGCTCATCGCACTCGAGCGCAAGCGCCTCGATTCTGGAACTTCCCCAACCGCGTAGCGCCAGGTTTCCTTGAGCTCTGGCCCGCTCCGTGCTCCCCTCTGCCCCATAGGCCCGCCGCCTCCGCGCGAGGGGTCAGCGCCCCCCGGTGGAAGGAAGGAGTCGCACGATGGCCGGTCTCGAACCCACGAATGTGGAGCATCGTGCGATCGCCATCGTCGGCGCGGGCGCAGCGGGACTCGCAACCGCGATCTTTGCCGCGGAGGAGGTCGATAACCGAGGACTCCCCGTCTCGATCGCACTCCTCGAAGGCGCACCGCGAATCGGCGCCAAAATCCTGGTGGCGGGGGGCGGGCGCTGCAACGTCACCCACTACGTCGTCTCCCCCGAGGACTACCACGGAAAGCGAAACGTGGTTCGCAACGTCCTGCGGGCGTTCGATGCCGATGCCGCAGTCCGGTGGTTCGCGTCGCTCGGGGTCGAGCTGAAGCGGGAGGAGACCGGGAAGCTGTTCCCCGTCACGGACTCGGCGCGCACCGTGGTCGAAGCTCTCGTCCAGAGGGCAGAGCAACTCGGCGTCGAGATCCGCACGCGGCATCGAGTCGAATCGATCGCGCTCATCGCCCCAGAGACGAGCGAGGGAACCGCCGATGAGGCAACCAGAGAGACGTGCCCGCGCTTTCGAATCGAACACTCCCAAGGAGTCCTGACCGCTGACTATTTGGTCCTCGCGACCGGCGGTCGATCGCTCCCGAAATCGGGGAGCGACGGCGCAGGCTACGCATTTGCGACGGCGCTCGGTCATACCGTCACCGAGACCTATCCCGCGCTGGTCCCCCTCCTCCTCGACGATCGATTCCCCCACAAAGAGCTCTCCGGTGTGGCACACCCCGCGCGGTTGACCGTGCGGATTGGAGGGAAGAAGCATGTCGAGGCGACCGGTGATCTTCTCTGGACCCACTTTGGGATCTCGGGCCCAGTCGCGATGGACATCAGTCGCAGTTGGGTGATTCCACAGGAAGCGGGCGATGCGCCGACCCTCGAGGTCGCTTGCGTCCCGAAGCTCACGCGTGAACAGATCGAAGCTGACTTCCTCGAGTCGGGAAAGCGGCATCCGAAGCGTTCGACCGAACGCTGGGTGGCGACTCACCTCCCCCGCCGAGTCGCGCGCTGGCTGTGTGAACGCGCCGCGATCGATCCCGAGTGCGCGCTGCCGCAGCTCCCCAAGGAACAGCGCAGGAGTCTCCTCTCGGCTCTCACCGAACTCGTACTTCCCGTGACATCTCCCCGCGGCTGGAACCTTGCGGAAGTGACGGCGGGCGGAGTTCCCCTCGAGGAGATCGACCACCGCACGTTCCACTCGAGGCGCACCGAGGGGCTCTACCTCGTCGGCGAAATCCTCGACTGCGATGGACGGATCGGTGGCTTCAACTTCCAGTGGGCGTGGGCAGGGGGATCGCTGACCGGCAAGGCGCTCGGCCACGCGGCGGCGCTTGCGGCAGAGGCTGCGAAGTAAGGGGCTGCGAAGTGTGGGGGCTTGCAAAGTAAAAGGCGGGACGGCGGTCAGGGGCAGGACGGTTCGATCGCACAATCGAGAGTGTCTTCGGTCGGATCGGGGCCGCAGCCCAAGAACGGAGGGGGCAGCGGGTTTCCGGTGGAGTAGAGATACTGAAGCAGTGCCATGGCATCGACCAAATTCAGATCGCCGGAATCATTCATGTCGGCGGCATCGATACAAGAAATCGAGCCGGTCGTGAACATGTACGCGAGCACGAGAACCACGTCGCCAATATTGAGCTCAAAGTTCCCGGTGGTGTCGCCGCGTCGAAACTCGGGCGGGTCCGGAAAACCCGAGGGTGAGCATTCACGCCGAACCACCACAAAGTCATCCATCGCCGCTTCGACGAGCGAAGGATCTCCAACATCGGACGCGACGAAGCGCACCCGCGTGGTCGCCGTGGGCGCGACGAATGTCGCCACGTCGAACCGATGCTCGAACCAGCCGCCGCTCGATTCGATCCCGGTCGGACCCACAGTCTCCACCAGCACCCATGACGTCCCATCGTCACCACTGATCTCCACGATCAGGACATCACTATTCGGCGCAGCTCCGATTTCGTTCGAGTACCACCGCCAATAGGAAATTTCGTAGCTGTCGCCGCCAGTGAGGTTCAAGAGCGGCGAGACCAGCGTCGTCGAACCATTGTCGACATCATTCGCTCCAAGCGAACCATTCACGAGACCTTGCCCGGTCACAAAACAGGTGGTCCCCGGCTCGGAGTGGTCGGCGCCGGGTGCGGCCCCGGTGCCGACGGGCACCACTCGCTCCCACACACCCGTCGTCGCATTGTCCGTCGTCGATCCGACGGTCCAGCCGGAATCTGTTTCAAAGTCATCCGTCAGGATAGTCGTGACTTCGTCGAAGACTGCGACGGAGAACGGCTCGAACTCCCCCGCCACCGGAGAACTGTGGGTCGACCCCTCGAGGGTCTCGACCGAAATCGAGAATTCGATCGCACCGCCACAGGTCTGCTCGGGAATCTCGAACTCGAACTCTCCACCGCCCAGACTCGAGCCTGGAACCTCGACGAAGCTCGGAGAACCCACCGAGCGCAAATGAAGGAGGACAGTCGTCGAGAGATGCGTCTCTGTGCCGTCGGTGATGAGGACTCGGAGTGCGGTCGCGACCCCAGGCGTGATCTGCGTCGGCAGTCCGAGCGGGTAAGAAAAGATCACCGGCGGAAATGGCGGACAATCGATCGAATGCTCTGCGAATGCGGCGCAGATCTGCGGAAAGCGCGGGGTACCGTTCTGGAGAGTCGAGTCGTCGTCATCCACGGCCAAGACCTCGAGCGCGGTTTGTGGATGGGCACTCGAGCCGCCCGCCCCCCCCAGGGTGATCAGTGACCAGTCGACGAAGAGTTGGCGGGCTTCTTCCAGCCCCGCGGCATCCCCAGAGGAGAACGCGAATTGCTCGCGGATCTTCCACCACACCGCGCCGAGAATCTGCCCGCAGAGGTGCACTCCGCCCGAACATGGGTATTGGATGTTCGCTAACACGGGATCTCGCACCACGGTGCCGGGTCCCTCGAACTCACGTCCGATCAGGGGATCGTTGTCGATGAACATCGCGAGCACATCCCCAAATCCTTCGCCGAAGGCTCCTTGCGAGAGATTCAATTGATCGACGACGAAGTGACCGTACTCATGGGAGATCACGCTCGAAAAGGCGCTGTTTTCGCAGCCATCTCCGGAGAGGAAGAAGTTGATCCGCTCGCTGTTGGGATCGTAGTTCGCGTTGCACGTATCGTTGAGATTCACACGGCACGGAATCGCAACGTCGATATCAGGAATCCCGGCAACAGTGTAGGTACGAACAAAATCGTGGGCTCGCGTCGTAAAGTGGTAGCCGTTCAGCTGCGCCTGAAGGAGTTCATCTCCCTGGGCATCGAGGAGCAACGTCCCCCCTCCCGGAGGCGTGACGGGCATCGAAAAACTGAATGGGGCTCCTGTGAGGTCTTCCACCGACACCCATTCTCCGATCAGCGCAACCTCGACCGAAACCGGCGCGCTCGCTCCGTTCGGAAGGGTAAAGGTCCCATCGGACTCGGTCAGCACGGTCGCGCCGCCCGCGAGACTCACCTGGACGCGAGAGAGGGGAACCGCCACCGGTGGATTCGTTTGGAGATCGGGAAGGGGAGCGGGTGAGACCAGGGCTTCGACCGACCCGGAGACGTCGACGTGCAATCGCTCGTCGCGGATCTCGAGAACGGCGCCGGTCGCGGGGTCGATGCGAACTGTGACCGATCCGGGGTCGACGCTCTCTCCATTCGCGGAAAACTCGCTCTCGGCGCTCACGTGCCACGCCAGTACGGAGTCGGCTCGACTCGTCGCGCTCGGGACGATGACCAGACGGGCGGAGCCGAAGGTCACGGAACCCAAGGTCATGGAATCCAGGACGCTGCCGAGAGCCAACCGCGCGATCGTCTCGGCTTGGGCGGCGGGAATCGTCACCGCAGGGAAGCCAGCGTCCGGCACGAGCGCCGTGTGCGCGGCGGCGTAGGTCACGGAGTAGGTCGCTTCCTCCCCGGAAGGCTCATCGATGCGCCGCACGATGAATCGAACGGCGCCCCCCTCGATCTCGGCCACTCTCCCGTCGGTCAGATTCATTGCGGGGCGGTAGGCGAACACGGTGGCCCGCCCCCCGGACAGATCCGACACGTAGAGGAGTTCGAGGGAGTCCGGGTGGATGGCCAGGGCGGCGGCGTGAGATTCGAGCCAGAGATCGAGCGCGCGATCGGGACCATGGGCGGTCCCCATCGGAGTGCCGGTAAGGATGGCACGGCCGAAGCGATCTCGATTCACCACGATGCCGGGGAAAGCAGTTTCGAGCGCGTGGACCGCTGTGTCGTTCGTCGATCGAGGAACTGCACTCTCTCCTCCGGCACTGGCGCGGTCGCAGAGGCCGAGAACCTGAGCTCCGACGCCTATGACCAGGGCGAGAAGAAGGGTCCTGCCCCGAACAGAATCGACATCGTGCATCGACAGTCTCCAGCTTGGAGGCGGTGAGGAGTTGATCAAGGAAAGAGGAGAGCGAACCAGGACACCACCATCGGGACGGTTCGGCGACCGAGAGTGCTGCCAGGAATCCCCCATCGAACCAGTCCAGCAGCAAAAGGGCAAGCAGCGATCAGAGGATCGAGCTCCTGTGACCTGAGATCGTAGCCTAGGAGGCTGTCGTCGAAAGGAGGGAGTGACCAGGGAGCTCGGCCGGCTGCGACTGAAAGCGGGGCGCGGTGATCAAAGACCACCGCGCCCCGAGATGACGATTTCAACGGGGCTCACCGCCCCCTCAGGGACAGGTGGGCTCGATGAGGCAATCGATGGGGTCGTCGGTCGCGTCCGGCCCGCACGTTCCAAACGGAGGTGCGGGGGGGTTGCCTGCCGAAAAGAGGTAGTTGAGAAGCCCAATCGCATCGGAGAGATCAATCGTGCCGCTGTCGTTCGTATCCAGGGAGTCGCGGCACGCGGTCGGAGTCCCGACGAAGGTCGCGGAGAGCAGCGCAACCGCATCTGCGAGGTTCACAGTGCCGTTCCCAGTGACATCCCCACGCTGAAAACTGGGCGCGGGGTCACAGCCGAAGCGGATCACTTCCAGATCATCGACTCCCGCTTCGACCAAAGAGCCGGGGGCGGGATCGGTGGCGATGAAGCGCACCCGAACGTTCGAGGTGAGAGGAACCAACGCACCGACGTTGAAACTGTGGGAGATCCAACCGCCGGACGTTTCCGGTCCCGTCGGCCCGACCACTTCAACAGAACTCCAGCTCGCACCATTGTTGCCGCTAACGTCGACTTGGAACACTTCGGTGTTCGCCTGAGCTCCGGAGTCGTTCGAGAACCAACGCCAATACTGAATGCGGTAGTCCCCGGGGGCGCTGAGATCGAGGGGGGGCGTCATCAGCGTCGTCGGTCCGTTGTCGACGTCTTGCGCACCCAGAGTTCCGCCGGCGAGTCCCTGGCCGGTGACGTAGCACATCGTTCCGGGGGACGACTGATCATTCTCGGGCGCCGCCGCGGTCCCCACCGGATTCACGCGCTCCCAGATGCCAGCGGTCGCGGTGTCGCTCGCGGCTCCCACGACCCAACCGGTGTTCGTCTCGAGGTTCTCGAAGCGTACGGTCTCCACGATGTCGTAGACCGGAGCCTCGAACGGCGCTCCCGACCCGAGGGTGGGAAAGAGTCGAGTGAACCCGGCCGTCGTGCTGACGGAGAAGAAGTATTCGAGAGTCCCACCGCAAGCTTGCGCTGGAATCGTGGCGAGGTACTCGGCTGGCCCCGTCACTGCCATCGGAGTCACAGTGTATGAGGTCGCACCGGCTGCGCGGACGTGGATCGCCGCCGTCGTGGGGATGGGCGTCTCCAGCCCGTCATCGATCGCGAGACTGAGATTGACCGCGCTGTTCGGCGCCACGAGCGACGGCTGCGGTGACGTGAAGCTGAAGGCGACGGGGGGGATCGGGGGACAATCGATCGAATGCGCAGCGAAGGCATTACAGATCTCGCCAAAATTCGGAGATCCATTGTCGAGCAGACCGTCGTCATCGTCGATGGTGAGAACTTCGATCGCCGTCGTCGACTGCGCGCCGGAAGGGCCGCCCCCTCCGATGGTGATCAACGACCAATCGACGAACATTTGAGACGTGAGGTCGAGTCCCGCCTGTGATCCCAGGTTATTCCCGAGTGCGGCCCGAATCCGCCACCACACCGCGCCGAGGATCTGCCCGCAGACGTGGACCTCCCCGGTGCAGGGAAACTGAATGTTCGCGGCCAGGGGATCGCGTACGTTCGTCCCCGGCCCTTGGAAGTCGCGTCCGATGATAGGATCGTCGTACATCATCATCGCGACGACGTCGCCGAATCCCTCCCCGAACGACCCTTGACCCAGCCCGAGCCGGTTCACGACGAAGTGCCCGTACTCGTGGGAGATGACATTCGAAAAGGCGGTGTTCACGCACCCCGATCCGGCGCGAAAAAAGTTGATCGATTGTCCGAACGGATC
>CALEHF010000025.1 GCA_937876125.1 uncultured bacterium | reverse complement strand
GCCGACAGCGCGACAGCAATAGTGGGGAGACACTCCCCGCTCAACTCATAGATACCGCCAAGGGTGGCGATGGGATCGAAAACTCTCGGGCGAGAAGAAAACGTTCGAAACGTCCACATGGGCACGTTTGGGAGGCTTGGAGGGGCCCGGGGGAGGGGGCCTGATTGGTGAGATGGAAGCCATAAGTCGTTTGTGGGCAATTTGTTGAGAAGTCGCGGGCACCGCGATGATCTGGCACCGCGATGATCGGCTGAAGCGCCGCTCATCGCTGCTCCCTATCCGAGTCCCCATCCCCCGCTGGTGTCGTAATCTTTGCCACCCAAGGCAAAAGCAGGAGCACCCGCGGCCTCTCGAGCAGGTCGTTCGGATCGATGGGAAGAGCCGGGAGAATCTCCGGGACGAGCGCGTCGAGTGTTTCTGGGGGTGCGCCGTGCTGCGCGTAGTAAATCCGAAGCGCGAGCACCGTGCGGGTGATCGCTTCGGTGAGCTTCTTCTCCCGAAGATAGCGCACCCCGACGACTTCATCCGGCAGAACGAACGACTTCCGGAGCAGCCACTCGCCCCCCGCGTTGCCGGTGGCCATGTCGAGGTACAACTTTCCACGGCTGCGACTTTCACGCTCGGGCGCGAGTGCGGCCTCTGGATTTCGCCCCGCCGCGCACTCCCGGAGTGCGAGCCGCGTCCAGGCCGCGAGCCGTCGTTGGGTTCGGTGCGGTCGATAGAGTTTCACCGCCCAGCTCGGCGGGGGGACCGTTCTCGATTGAGTGAAATACTCACCAGTCTCGAAGCGCAGAAACAAGAACTCGTACTGTCGACGGAGTCGCGATTCACGCCACTCCAGAGAGAACTCCGAATCCTCCGTCGTCGCGAGGCACTTCCGAAGGAGTTCAAGGTCCTCGGGCATCGCGAGCGCGAACTCCAACCGAGTGTCGGTGGTTGGTGACCCGGTTGCGAGCATGACAGAGACGGCATCGACGGGATGGGTCAGGAACCGCTGTCGCCACTCTTTCGAGACCTCGGTCCACTCCCACGCCCCTTCCCAGTCGTCGCGAGCCATGGTTGCGAACGCCGCGCGATCGAGCACGCTGAAGCAGCGGAGAATATCATTAGGAAAAGCCGTCGATTTTGGCGGAAAAAAGGCCTCTGCCCGGAGCGCGGCAGCGAGCGGGTGGAGACAATCGCGTGCGTGCTCTTGGTACCACGCTTCGTTCTGCTGGTCGTCTTTCGCGTCGCGGGTTTTGATGGGGTTCAACAGGCTGTCTGAGCGCGGCAGCCATCTCCACTGCTCGGCGGCGTCACCGGGCACGTACCGCTTCATGGCCGACTCCCACAAAAAATAGGAGTTGTCAGCATCGGCGACCAGGGGCGTAGGGCGCGGACGCAGATCGGCGTCATCCGGCGGCGCACCATCGGAGAAGAAAATCACTGCCCACGATCCAAGGATCACGAGAAAGAGGGCGAGCACGGGTAGCACGGTGAGCCACGCACGCCGACGCCGCGGTGCCGTGGACTTCATACTTCTCCCCTCTACGGAGTCGCGAGCACCTTCTCGAGCGCTTCGATCTCGAGGATCACTTCGTCGGTTCTCAGATAGATCGAGTCGAGTTCGAGCTGCGCCATCTCGAGCAGCACGTGGCCGAGTCCGTTCCCTTTCAGGATCTTCCCGATCACGCCGGTCTCGATCTTCGGCGGCTGGGTCTCTACCACTCGGCCGGTCGACTCGCCCTCCTGGATCGCAGCCCGATAGTAGCTGCCGAGCGTGCGCAAATGTCTCGTGGGGATGGAAAAGGAACGACACGCCCCGGGCCGAGACCTCCTCTTTGTTGATGAGATCGGGAGTGTCGAACACCAAGCTGCGGAACAAGCGGTACTCGGTGCGGATCGCTTGGGACGCAGAAGTGCGGTCGAGATCGATCCACTTTAGAGTCGCGGCGAGGTCGGACTCACGCCCCCGAAAACTTCCCTCTTGTACATGGCGAGCGATCGTCATCAGTCCGATCCGCAGTTGGGCGAGCGCGCTGATCTTCTGCACGATCGAGTGCGAACCTTCGTGAACGAGCGTCGCAAACCGAATTTGTTCGAGGTCGGCGGCGACGAGAGCGTCCTGGTCGCCGGAGGCAAAGGCGGCATCGGAGCGCAATTGCACCAGCTGCCACGCCTCGCGCCCCCGACCAAACCACTGGTCGATGCCATCGAGAGCGTGAGTCGGCTCGGTGAAGACGCAGAACGGAAGCGCGCACGCCGCTTCCAGTCGGGCATAGAACTCGGCGTGTTCGGAGAGCGCGGTCTCGACCAGGGGGCGCACGGGAGAGACTTCCCAGGAAGCAGCGTCGCCGGCGGGAGCGGGGGGTCCGCCGAGTGCGAAACTTCCGAAGCGCGCCTCGGCGAGAACTTTGGCGAGCGGCGTGCCATCAGCGGTCTTGGTATTCCAGAAGTACAAACTGTCGAGAGGAGCCATCGCTTTTCGAATCCACGGACCGGCGTTTTGGTCGGCGGAGATCGCCTCTGGGCGCGCGCGGAGGTCGGCGTCGTCGAACGGTGCTTGGTCATCGAGATGGATGAAGATCAGAATGCCGAGGGTGGCGCACGTGATGAGACCGAGCGTCGCCGACGTGAGCGAGAGGCGAAGGAAGAGTCGAACGCCGCGCTTCGTCGGTGGGTCGAGCGAGCTGACTTTGCTCGCCGGCGCGGTCGTGGTGTCACTCATCGCGGTCCGTTTCTGGGTCGAGTGGGCGGGTAAGAAGGCTGTTGTTGAACCACAAATCGGTCGGGACCCTCGAGTCACTCCGCGCCGATCCCCCATCATCGGTCCGATCCCTCCCGAGCGACCAGGCGATCCTTCGATTTTGTGGGCTCAGGGGGGTTCTTTCGATGCGCTCGTCGACGTTGATTTCGCCCCGGGAGCCAGTTCCCCGCGGGTCATTGACGAAAATCAGGGCAGAGCGCCGGCGGTTCAGCAGATGTCACAAGAGACTGCTCGGGCACGCTGGGGAGGCTCGAAACGGCCGAGAACGGTCTCATCTGGCCGATTCCTGGCTCGATTTGTCATTCCTGTCTCGAAACGGCCAACGGATCTCGCCGGTAACAGTATTATCGTCTGTATCTCCTGCCCGGTATGGTCACGGACTTCCGGGCTATTGGGCTGTTCCTCTCTTCACATTAAAAACTGCTCGATTCTTCAGGCCTGCTCCAAGAACCGGGGCTCTCGCCCCGATCCCCTCAAGTCTTGTGGAGGAATTGTGATCGCATCTCGCCTTCTCCTCGGCCGCAGTGCATTTGGCCGCAGTGCATTTGGCCGCAGTGCATTTGGCCGCAGTGCACTGAGCCGCAGTGCACTGAGCCGCACGGCTCTCGGCTTCTTCGCCTGTTGCGCCATGCTCGCCGCCGCGCCCTCGCTCATCGCTCAGCAGTTCCAGGATCAAAGCGTTGCGCGGCTGCCGGATTCGAACGAGTACACGTCGCAGGTGTCGGTTGCCGATATCGACGGAGACGGCGATCTCGACATCGCGTTTGCGAATGGTCGCGGTTTTGGTAGCCCGCAATTGCAAGAGCGGGTGCGCCTGATGATCAACAACGGCACGGGGACTTTCACCGATGAGTCGGTCGCGCGCCTCGGGGGACTCCAAGGCTACGGTCGCGATGTCGAGTTCGGGGATGTCGATGGCGACGGCGATCTCGACATGGCGGTTGCCAACGATTTCAACACCGCCCAGCGCCTGATGATCAACAATGGCGCGGGCGTCTTCGCCGACGAGACCGTCGCGCGCATCGGCGTTCTCGCGATCTCGAGCTCGCACTGCTCGTTCGGCGACGTCGACGACGACGGCGATCTCGATCTCTGGTTCACTCGCGGCGGAACGTCTCGCTTCGGTTCGGGTGTGCCGCAACTGCTCATCAACGATGGCACCGGGGTCTTCACCAACGAAACCACGACGCGCGTTCCGCCTGCTCTCCTCTCCGAGCCGATGGACTGCATTTTCGGTGACCTCGACGGCGACTTCGATCTCGATGTCCTCGCCGGAAACCGCTCGTCGAACACCAGCCGCGTCTACTACAACGACGGCGCCGGCAACTTCACCAGCATCAATCTCCCGCCCAACTCAAGCACTTACAGCTTCGATCTCGGGGATTTGGACAATGACGGAGATCTCGACATCTTCGGCGCGAACTCGCAAGCGGGAAGCTCGCGTGAAGCGATCTTCATCAACAACGGCAGCGGGACGTTCAGCGACCAGACCAACGCTCTCATCCCGCTCGCGAGCAACCCGAACAACGACGACAACGACAGCAAATTTTTCGACTACGACAACGATGGCGATCTCGACGTGATCATCGCCGCGCTCGGTGGGGGTACGGAGCGGATCCTCAGAAACAACTCGGGGACGAGCTTCACCTTGGTCCCTGGCGTGATCACAGCGGTGAGTGATTCGAGCCTCGACATCGAGGTGGCGGACTTCACGGGGGACGGCCGACTCGACGTCGTCACCGCCCAGGGAGAGTCCGGAGCCTTCCGGAACCGCCTCTACATCAACGTCACGGGCACGGTCGACAACCTGGCGCCGAGCTTCCCGCAGACGCAGCAGCTGGCCGACACCGCGGATACCATTGGACCGTACGTCGTGCGGGCCGTCATTCGCGACCAAATGACGAGCGACACCGGAGCGTTCTACACCCAAACACTTCTGCGCTACTCGGTGAACGCTGGAACCACGATCGATCTGCCGATGACCTGGGTCGGCAACGACATGTACCGCGCCGAGATCCCCGGCCAGCCGGGCGGATCGTCGGTCGACTACTCGATTCGCGCCATCGACTTCGCGGGCAACGCGGGGGACAGCACCACGCTGAACTTCATGGTGCTCGGCCCGCCGGAATCGTTCCGCCGCGGCGATTGCAACCAGGACACGAACTTCGATCTCGCCGATGCGATCGCTGAGCTCGAAACGTTGTTCGCGGGCGGGGCGCCGTTCGCTTGCGAAGATGCCTGCGACGTCAACGACTCGGGCGTGATCGACATTTCCGACCCGATCAGCGTGCTGTCCACCCTCTTCTCAGGCGGCGCGCCGCCGCCGGCACCGGGCAGTGGTCCGGGGTGCGGCCCCGACCCGACCGGCGATGCGCTCGACTGCGCAACGCAGCCGACCTGCCCGTAGGGTCCGTTTCGGAAGTTACGAAACGAGGACAGGGGCGAGTCGCCAACGCGGCTCGCCCCTGTTCTCATCAACTGCTCAGCGACCGTCTTAGGCCCTAGCGCCTACCGAGGGATCGGTGCCCAGTTCCCTACGGTGAACAGCCGCCATCGTCACACCCGATGATCGGCAAGCAGCTCGTTCCGAGCACCGGCGCGGTTCCGCCGCCGAACAGGTATCCGAGCAGCGAGATCGCATCCGCGAGGTTGACCGTCGCATCCCCATTCATGTCGAGGATCGCCACGTTGCCGGCGTCGGTCAGCTCGGCTCCGCAGGGGAGCGTAATCGTCGAACCGCCGACGAACAGGAACTGGAGGAGCGACGTGGCGTCGGCGATGTCGAGAGCCGTGTCTTGGTTCAAGTCGCTCGGGACCTGATTTCCGCCGCGCGAGCCGGTGAAAGTGTAGAGATCTTGGCTCTGCGAGCCGATCGCCGCGCGCGTCTGGCGGGCGATCGTCGCGGTGAAGGAGTGCGCATCGGTGAAGAAGAGCTCGCCCATGATGTCGCGAGCCGAGTTCGTCGTCGTGCCGGGATAGCTCGCAAACTGCGCGAGCCAGCCGGTGACCGTGTTCTGAACGACACGGAAGATCACGTGATCGTCAGCGACGAAGACTCCGTCGTAGAAGAGGTTGTTCGGGAGCGTGATGCGCAGGCGGTTGGCGGTGACGGTGAGAGTGAGATCCTCTTCGACGGTAGAAAGGACTCCCGATGTCTCGGGGTTCAGGCGCAGCGTCGTGTTCTGGTAGATGCCGCTGCGCGCGGGGTTACCGGCGACCGGAGTGTTCGGGAGCAGCATCGGGGAAGCGATGGTCGTCCCCGCGCAGCGGCTGTTGTTGTAGGTGTTGCTGGGGCTCGGGCCGGTCGGAGCGATGAAATGGTCGGCATCGCTGAAGGATCCTTGAGCCGCACCATCGATGACGACGACTCCGGCGGGGGTGATCGTCCCGTTCCAGCCATAGCCAAAGAAGTCACGCAACATGTAGCGGTTCGCCTGAGGGAGCGGAATCACGGTGAACCACTCGGTAAACGAGGTCGGCGAGCCATTTTGGTGTGCGCGCATGAAGTAGATGCCACGCGGATCGATCGACTGAGCCGATGTGGTGGTGGTGAACAACAGCACGACGAGGGAGACGGCGCACCCGAGGCGCGTGGCGAATCGAAGCATGTGTGTGAGTCTTTCTGGAAGATTGGGAGCGATTGAGACCAAAAGGTAGCATACGAAAGGGGAGCAGGGGAGATATGCCCCCCAGAAGTGCGCACCCTGAGTTGACGAGGTACGGCGGTCGGAGTGGGTTTGTGGGGTGATCGAGGCGAGTGCCCGAGAAACGCTCACCCGCCGCACCACTTTGAGCTTCCGACCGCACTCGGACGACGGATCGGTGGAGCACGACACATCCACCCCAAAACCTGGATCTCCACGGCTCCCCTTGCCCCCGCCCCCCAACTCGCCGATCCTTGTCGCCTCGCTCCCTGCCGCCGCGGCTGTTTCGCGGGCGCGGGGGCCGATCTGAAAGCACCATTTTCAACGCTGCTTTCTCAACGCTGCTTTCTCAACGCTGTTCTTCAACGCTGCTTTTCCGAGACTGCTTTTCCGAGACTGCTTTTCCGAGACTGCTTTTCCGAGACTGCTTTTCCAACACTGCTCAGGGCTCCTTTTCCAACACTGCTCAGGGCTCCCGAGAGCACGATCTGCACCAGCGACGATAGGGGAACGATGCTGCGTCCGACCGAGGATGGGGAATTGCGGGAAGACATGCGGGGGCTCGAACCCCGCGCGGGCGATCTCGAAGGGGGCGATCTCGAAGCGGGCGAGCCCAGGGGAATCGGTCTCGAGCTCGCTGGATCGGAGCGAGGCCTCGCCGCCCGGCGCCCTCCCCTGCCGCGCCATGATCGCGCGCACCAACTTCTTCTCGAAGTCTTCGGGCACCGCGAGTTTCGCGGTGATCAAGAAGAGATCATCACCCGCGTCACCGCAGGCGAAGACGCGGTGGTTCTCATGCCAACGGGCGGTGGCAAGTCGCTCTGTTATCAGCTGCCGGCACTCCTGCGCGACGGAACCGCCTTGGTCGTCTCGCCCCTCATCGCGCTGATGCAAGACCAGGTCAGCGCGCTCGAGCAGTGTGGGGTCGCGGTCGGGAGCCTCAATTCGGGGATGCCTCCCGAAGATCGCCGTCGAGTTTTCGCGCGCTGGAAGGCGGGCGAGCTCGACCTTCTCTACGTCGCTCCCGAGCGATTGATGCTCGACGGATTCCTCTCGGAACTCGAGGACACCCCCCCCGCGCTGGTCGCCATCGATGAAGCGCACTGTGTGAGCGAGTGGGGGCACGACTTCCGGCCGGAGTACCTCAAGCTCGGCGAGATCCGGACCCGTTTTCCTACGGTGCCGATGATCGCCCTCACCGCGACTGCGGATGGCCCCACCCGGCGCGACATCCGCGAGCGCCTCGGCATGACCGAGGCACCGATCTATGTCGCGAGCTTCCATCGCCACAACATTCACTACACCGTCGAACCGAAGAACGAGCCGAAAAAGCAGCTCATCCGATTTCTCCGCGAACATCACGGTGGAGACGCGGGGATCGTCTATTGCCTCACGCGCAAGTCGGTCGATGCGACGGCCAAGTGGCTGCGCGAAGAGGGCATCGCCGCGCTGCCCTACCACGCGGGCCTCGATGCGGCGGTACGCTCGCGCCATCAGGCTCGCTTCTTGCGCGAAGAGGGCATTGTGATCGTCGCGACGGTCGCGTTCGGGATGGGAATCGACAAATCGAACGTGCGCTTTGTCGCCCACCTCGACATGCCCGCCACCTTGCAGCACTACTATCAGGAAACCGGCCGCGCGGGGCGCGACGGGCTCCCCGCGAATGCATGGCTCGCCTACGGTTGGAATGATGTGATGCTCGCGGCGCGCCGCCTCGAAGAATCGCTCGCGGGCTCGGAGCAACAACGGATCGGCCGCCACAAACTCGATGCAATGCTCGGTTATTGCGAAACGATCGATTGTCGTACCGCCGCCGTCCTCCGGTTCTTCGGCGAAGAAATGGAAGACGGGTGCGGCCACTGCGACAACTGCAAGGCGAGCCCCGAGACGTGGGACGGCACCGTCGCGGTTCAGAAGGCCCTCTCGAACGTGGTCCGCACCGGGCAGCGATTCGGGAAAGGGCACCTCGTCGATGTCTTGCTCGGCAAGGAATCGGAAAAGGTTCGCCGATTCTGTCACGACCAAGTGAGCACCTACGGGATCGGAAAAGATCTCGACTCCGCCTCGTGGCACAGTGTCTATCGACAGCTCGCCGCCCGCGGATTCTTGAAGATCGACATCGAAGGGCACGGAGGCATCTCGCTGACCGAGAAGTGTCGCGCGGTTCTGCGCGGTGAAGAGGCCGTGCCGCTGCGCCGCGAAAAGAAACAACTCGCCCGCACGAGCCGGAAGGGGAAGAAGAAGGACCTCATCGAGGCGCTCGGCGATGCCGAAGCGAACCTCTTCGAGCGATTGCGCAAGCATCGACTCGAGCTTGCGAACGAGCACGAGGTCCCGCCCTACACAATTTTCCACGACTCGACCTTGATCGAGATGGCGGAGCGTCGCCCGCAGACTCTCGATCAAATGGCGATGATCGGTGGCGTCGGGCTGGTCAAGCTGCGGAAGTACGGCGAGGGCTTTCTCGCTCTGTTGCAGGGGAGAGAGCCGGCGCCGCGAGAGCCGCAATAGGGGAGTAGGCGGGATAGAGCCGCGACAGAACGGCCGCGACAGAATGGCCGCGACAGAATGGCCGCGAGAGAATGGCCGCGAGAGAATAGAGCCGCGAGAGAATAGCCGCGAGAGAATAGAGCCGCGAGAGAACGGCCGCGACAGAATAGAGCCGCGAAAGAAGAGCCGCGCGGAGACCGGAGGAGTTGTGATGAGTGAAGAGATCGATCCGCAAGATTTCGGCGTGAGTGACTTCAGTATCACCGATGGGGACGAGTGTGGCGAGGGCCATGAGGGCCACGAGGCAAACCCGATCCACCGCGATCTGTGGGACGCCGCGACCGCTCTCGCCGAGTATCGGTACCCGCGCGGTGGGGGGGGTGCTGCGGCGCTGCGCACCGAGTCGGGGAAGATCCTCACGAGTGTTTCTCCGCAGACCCATCACGATGGAACCCACCTGTGCATGGAAGTCGGCGCGATCCTCGAGGCGCACAAGATCGCCGAGGCGGTCACGCATTCGATCTGTGTGGCGCGCGAGACCGAGTCCGCCCCCTTCGGAGTGTTGACCCCCTGCGGCATTTGCCAGGAGCGATTGCGCTGGTGGGGGCCCGAAGTCGAGGCAGCGATCACTCATGAGGGTGAAGACCTGCGCTTCCTCCCTCTCGCCGAGCTCGGTCCGCATTGGTGGTGGCACCGCTATGGTGTCAATCCTTCCAAGGAACGGGGCGGAGCAGAGTAGTGCACGCGGGAAACATCGAAATCCTCGCCTACGATGATACGCCGCTCGGATTGCTCTGCCTTAGACGCCGAGAGCTGCTCGGAGATCCGGGCACCTTCGTCACCGAGATCACCCTCAATCACGAGTTCCTGATGTCGAGCCTGAACACCGCCTCCGAACTCGCCCTCGCGACGCTCGCTATCGAAGAGCAGGGGAAGTCGGCGGGTGATTTGGGGAGGAGTGATTCAGGGAAGGGCGCGAGTTCGGATTCGGGATCGATTTCCGGCTTGCGCGTTCTGGTCGGCGGCTTGGGGCTCGGCTACACCGCGCAGGCCGCGCTCGCGAGCGAGCGGGTGGCCCGAGTGGATGTGATCGAGCTGCTCCCGCCGGTGATCGAGTGGCTCGCGGAGGGACTCGTCCCTCTCTCCGAAGAACTCAACAGAGAGGAGCGACTCCACATCATCGAGGGCGATGCGTACGAGCACCTCCTCTCGCCGCCGCTCGAGACCTACGACGTCAGCCCTAAGGACGCCGGCCCATACGACGTCATCCTGATCGACATCGACCACTCCCCCGACGACCGCCTCGAATCGCTCGCGCGCGCGAGCGACCGGTTCTACACCGAGGCGGGCCTAGAGGCCGTCAAGCGCCACCTCGCGCCGGGCGGAGTGCTCGCGGTTTGGTCATACGAGGAGAGTTCTCCTTTCGCCGAGGTGATGCGGAACAGCTTCGAAGTGGCCCGTTTCGAGCCGGTCACCTTCGAAAACCTACTCATCGACCAAGAGCAGACCGATTGGGTGTTTCTGGGGCGGGACGCAAACCCCTAGAGCGGTCATGAAGATGCATCGAAGTGTGCTTCGCAGATCCCGCCGAGGATTTGACGGTAGTCAGGACGATGGACGCTGACGTATCGAGTGAGCGCTTTCGGATGGATCGGTTCCGTAGGGGCTCGGTTCTCCGACGTCGCTTTCAGCGCATTGCACTCCTTGGCAGCGAAACCTCGCCGAGGTCGCACCGGACCGCTGAGATCTTCGTAAGATCCCACGACAGTTTGGAGCTCTCCGTGGAGGGTTTCGATCGCGTCTTGCTCCAACAAAATCTCCTCGCTTCGATCCGCAAGAAGGTCTCCCGCGCGATCGAAGAAGCGCGGCCGGCCAGCTTCTCCCATCACCACATTGAATTCTCCCTCATGCAGGAGCACGTGATGTGGATGACAGAGGAGAACGAGATTGTCGAGGCAAGTCTCACCTTCATGCCCCCAGTGCTGAATGTGGTGCGACTCCACGAAGATCTGGTGCGGGCAACCGGGAAAGCGGCAGCCGCCATCGCGCACTACGAGTGCTCGACGCGTCGAAGGAGGGATGGTCCGCTGTTTTCGACCGACGTCGAGCGTGTTCCCATTCGAGTCCTCGAGGACGGGGACGATGCCAGCGTCGCAACAAATGCGCTCGACGGTCGCGCGGGGAAGCCAGGTTCCATCCTTGAGGCGACCCACCCCTGATCTCGAGGCTTCGTGCAGGAGGTCGGGATCCACACTATTCCCCGCACAGGAGTGGAAACCATCGGGACTTGTGTCGGGGCTACGGGCGTCGGGGCTACGGGCGTCGGGGCTGCGGGCGTCGGGGTTGCGGGCGGGAACGAGCAGGAGCACTTGGTGACGATCTCCGCCTTTACGGACCCCGGGGATCGATCCACTTTTCGCCTGCTCCAGGAAGCACTCGCCAGCGAGGAGCAATCCGTCGATGAGCCCGACGCAGCGGTCAGGCTCTCTCGGCGGTTCCGCGGAACCGTGCGTCCAACCGTGCGTCCGATTCGAAACCGGGTGCTGCCGATCGAGAGTCACCTCAGCGGAATCGAAGCTCGCAGAGTTGCCGGCCTCGTCTCGCGGTTCCGCGGAGCCGCGTGGCGGCTCTTCTCCATCGCTCGCCGGCTCCTCGGAATACTGCGCCCCAGAGTCCTGCTCCTCGATGCCGCCCGCCTCCACCCTCCCCTCAGAAGCGACCTCTACCTCGGGGCCAAGCTCCCGCCCTCGCCACGCGTCTCGTCCCGCACGCGCGATGGCAATCAGCAGCTCTGCCTCATCCGCATGAACTTCGAACTCGACCCGTACCTTCCCGTTCGGAAGCGTCTTCGTGTGGATCGATCGGTCGAGACTGATGGCAGCGGCGGGTGCCGTGCCGCCTTCCTCCTCTTGAGTGTCCAGCGCATGCGCATCCACCACCCGACGAAACAGTCGGCAGATCTTCTCGAGCTGAGAGCCGGTCGCGAAGCGAGCAGTCTTCGAGAGTGTCTCGTCGATGCTCGGAGTGGCGACGCGGGTGAGAGCGCGAACTTTCGAGTAGCTCAATTCGCCGCGAGAGAACGCCCCATCAATTTCTGGAAGGAACTCGAGCACGCGAGCGACGCGAACCCATTCGCGTCCAGTCCGAGGATCGACCCCGGTCTTCCACGTCAGCCAGTGGGCACACGAAACGCACTCGGAGTGGGTCCAGCCGCGATCGATATCGAAGGCGCGGATCGCCGTGAGGAGGCGATGGGTGCCAGCGGAGACGAGAGCGGCAAGGCGCGAGATCTCGTTACCGAGCTCCAGTGCCTTCCGAAACTCGCACTGGGGGCTCAACGACACAGGGCTCAACGACACAGGGCTCAACGACACAGGGCTCAACGACACAGGGCTCAATGACACAGGGCTCAATGAAACAGGGCTCAATAAAGGAGCGTCTTGGCGCGGAGCAATCGTCGCGGTGGCTTGGGCGGGCATTCCCACCTCCTTCACCGCCGATAATAGCGAACAAATGTTCGCATGCAACGACCAAGTTCAAAACTCTTCTGGTCCCGGAACTCACCTACTCATTGATCGGCGGAACCCTGAGCTCCAGGGACTTGCGTTCGTTTTCGAACCACAACTCACGCGTCCCGGCGTTGAACTTCGGCTGCGTTTTCGCCCACGGGAAGAACGGGATCTGCGGGAGGAAGTCGGGGACCAAATCCTCGAGGGCGCGGGGTGGGGACCCGTGCGCGCGTTCGTAGCGGTGGGTCGCCACCGCGATGCGGATCATCTGCCCGCGCTGCCAGATGCCGATGAACGATTCGCGATGCAGCCAGTACAGGTAGTCGAGCTCGGGCTGCAGAATCGTGTCGCCGTACGGATCGATCCAAAGTTTCACGAGGGGCGACGTATCGGCATCGCCAACGATCCCCGGGGTGAACAGGTTCGCTCTTACCTCACGAATGTTATCGGCGAGGCGGCGCTTCGTTCGGTTCTTCTTGAACCGAGCACTGCTTGGCGAGCCCTGCACTCCTGAGTTCCAGAAAGCATCGCTTTCGAGTTCGACCGCCCGCTCTTGGAAGAAGCGCGCGCTCGCAGCTTCGAACACCTTGGTGGGGAGTTCCCACGCCATGAGACCGTCGAGAACGGCCTCCTTTTTGACGCCGGCGAGGTCGCCCGAATCGATGAGCTCATGCAGCGTCTGGAGGACGGTTTCAATCCCCTTGAACTCTGGGTCATCGCCGTAGATCAGAGTCCACGTCTCGATTCGAAGCGCCATGTTCAAGTACACGAAGGCTTGATCCCAGTCACCCAACATGCGTTCGATGCGCGATGCATCGAGAAGGATCTGGTAGATCGAAAAGGGGTCGCTCAGCGAACGCCAATCTGGATGGTCCACCTCGATGAGGACGGATTTGTCGTCGCTGTTGACAGGGACAAGCACTTTGAGACCGGGACGCAGGAAAGGGCCTCGAGGAATTCGATTCGGATCTCCACCCGACCGCGAAAACTCCGCTTCGAACGTCGCAAACCACTCACGCAATCTCAGTCTGACCTCTGCGATCCGCGCGTCGGATTCCCACAACTCACGCTGTTCCCAGGTCACGTGATGCGAGTCTGCGGGGAAGCCAGCGCTGCGTGCCGTCGCCAGCAATTCGCCCGGTTTCACCGGCGTATCGGACTCGAACCACGTGAACGGATCGACCTCGCCAACGACTGTCACCGGCGGCGCGAGGTCGCTGACATCCGGAGCGCTCTCATCGAGGAAGTAGCCTCCCCCGACCGCGCCGCCGATCAGACCGACGAAGAGCAGCACGACCCAGCGCAGTTTTCTCGATGGGGGCAGTTTTCCCGATGGGGGCAGTTTTCCCGATGGGGCCAGTCTTCTCGATGGGGATGGAGGAATGGGCATGGGTCGCTCTCTCGTTCGGTGGGCGCTCTTGCATCCCCGCAGCTGGATCTAGAACCGTTCGCGCCGCCCCGTCGTGGATTTTCCACTCGCGGGATTCTCCCGCACCAGTCGCAACCCGATGAACTCACCATCCGGTTCCCTCGGGGTCGGCTCGGCGTCATCGGGACTCGCGAGCGCCCAAGCACTCTTCACACCGAAGGATCCGTCACTTCGGCGCAGCGGCTCCGCCGCATTCCCTCCCAAGTCGTAGATCGCGTGCTTCTGGCCGGCTTGCTCGATCATCCCCGGCGGGTGCTTGCCCACCGCATGAAGCGCATTCTCGAGCCCGAGCCCCTTCACCATCGCGACGAAGCGGGGGGCATCGATCGGAGAGGGGGGGTACCCGACCCACCAATCGAGGTCGTTTTCCGCCGGGCCCGCGCTCTTGGCGAGTTTCTCGAACTCCTCCTCGGTCGGGAGGCGCCAGCGGCAGCCGGTGCGATCGGTGAGCCACGCGATGTACCGTTCGACTCCCTCTCTGCTGAGGCCGGTCGCAGGGAAATCAGGGCGAGATCGCAGAACCTCAGGCACGCCGTAGGCCAAGAGCGGGTCGAACTCGCGCCACTGCTGAATCGTCACTTCGAAGCGACTGATTTCGTTTCCTAGAGCGTCGAAGGGCACTGTCTCGGGAACCAGGCTCGACTCCGCGAGCACGCCGAGTCGTCCCATCCCATCGCGCTTCGCTTCACTTGATTTGAGCGCCAGGTCGATCGGCGATCCCACCGGTGGCTCGGGAGCGTCCTTCTTTTTCTTGAAGAAGTACTGATCGAACCACGCGAGCTCCTCGACCAACTTGCGGCGCTGGTGCGATGGCTTTTGCAAGCCGTGTGGCTCGCCGGGGAAGAGCAGCAGGCGCACGGGCGCTTTCCCGACCGCATGCATGGCGCGGTACCACTCCCAACTTTGGCTGGTCGGCACGGCGGTGTCTTCGGTGCCGTGAAAGAGCAGGGTTGGAGTCGTGACGCGTTCGACTTCGAAGAGCGGTGACCGTTCAACGTACAGTTCGGGAAGCTCCCACGGGGGGCCGCCGAGGTAGTAGTCATCGAACGTGCCGCCGAACGCGCAGTTTCCGTAGTCGCTGGTCCAATTCACGTCGCCGGCCCCGGGCGCGCACGCGAGAAACGTGAAGTCGTAGCCGGGGGCGTACCGGTGTCGGTGAGTGAGAGTGGCGACCGAGAGAATGGCGCCGTTCGACCAGCCGATGAGGCCGACCCGCTTCGGGTCCGCCTTTCCCTGATCGACGAGGGCTTGGATTCCCGACAGAATGTCTTCGATCTCGAGCTGGTAGTACTTCCCCCGAATCGATTCACCGAACTCGAGGCCGTAGTCGCTCGAGCCGTGGTAGTTCGTCATCAAGATCATCGCACCCTGCTGGCAATAGAGGTGCGGCGCATAGGCCCAGCTCGATTCGAAGCGATCGTAGTCGGCACCGAACGGCCCGCCGTGGGTCATGGCGATGATGGGGTAGCGCTGACCTTCCACGTAGTCTGCTGGGTAGTAGACGATCCCCTCGATCTCTTCGTCGAGCGCACCGGTCCACCGCACGATCTCGGTGCGCGCGATGGGGTGCGGGTCGAATTCTGGCGACCACACCTTTTCACCGAGAGTGAGGGTCGACCCCTCGAGCGTCGCGATATGGATGCGCGTCGGGGTGGACGAGTCGCCGGTCGCGATGAGGCAGGTGTTTGCGTTGCGAGCCTTCACGAACGAATAGATTCCGCCGCGCTCGCCCCCTTCGATCCCCTCGCGACCGTTCGGGGTGTACCGCGCGAGCCTCGGCTTCACGCCGCTGGCAAGGTGGGTGATGAGGCCGTTCGAAGTGATGGTTCCGAGGCCGCCCGAGAGACCGCGCTCCCAGTCGAGGGGGAAGTCGGTGACCGCACCCGTCGCGGGGTCGAGGACGCGAATCAAGCTGATCGCTGCCATGTCTTCGCCGTCGCGGGCCGAGTGAGGCCAGACGAAGTACGCCTGCTTCGAATCCCAAGCCCACGCAGCACGGTTCGGTCTCATCTTCGTGTCGGTGAACAGCTCGCGGCTCGTCCCTGGTTCCAGATCACGGAGGAACCACGCGGGCGGATGTTTCCCTTCCGCCGGGTGGCTGGGGTCGCGGGAGTGCGCGGTGATGGCGAAGCGGCCGTCGGGAGAGATCAAATAGTCTTCGATCGGGCCATCCGCCGATCCGACCAATCGACGCGTCTTCTTCTTCTCGAGATCGAGGGAATAGATGGCGCCGGTCGGCTCGGCGAACGCTTCGGGGTCTTCGACGACGATGGTGTCGTCTTTTCGCTTCTTCAGTTCGAGCTCACGGACCGTGCGACGGCCGCGGGCGGAGTAGATGATGGATCCGTCCTCGCGCACCTCGAACGACTCGAGCCCGAAGGGAACGGCGGTCAACGGTCGCGGGGCGCCGCCGGTGAGATCGAGGCGCCACAGCTGTGCGCCTGATTCTTCTTCGCCCGTGGCTGGGAACCCCTCGGGAGCCGGATCCCCGGAGAGGTAGAGCACCGCATCCCCCTCGATGGTGAAGGTGGGTCTCGAGACGCGCATCTTCCCGACGGTGAGGGGGCGGCTTTTCGCTGTGGCGACGTCGAGGAGCATCAGTTGAGAGTCGAAGCGATCCTCTTTGTGATTTACCTCTCGCGAGAGCCAGAGGGCCTTCGATCCGTCGCGGGAGAGACTCCACCCGGAAGCGCCGGGGGCGTCGATCACATGATCCGCGGTCCACGGGGTGGGGGGCGGCGGGGACGGCGGAGGCGCGCCGGGTTCTTCTTGGGCGCCGCTCGGCGCGGGGATCAAGCAAAGGATGAACAGAGCGGTGGAGATCCAGATCGATCGCCGGTGCAGGGGGGCTCGGTGCATAGGGGCTCCTCGTCGTGAAATCGGAGAAGCGGGCATCCTACCGTGACGCGGGATGCGGTGGGAAGGGGGAGGTGTGGGGGGGTGGGGGGGGGGGGGGGGGGGGGGGGGGGGGGGGGATGGAGGTGGGATAGAGGTGGGATAGAGGTGGGATGGACGGGGGGGATCGACTCAGCTCCGTTTCCGCTCGACGACGTTCACCCAGTAGATGTCGAGTTCGTCGACTCTCGAAGCCAATCTCTTGTAGCGAACCGACCCCCCTCCGTGGAGATGGACCTCGAGACTCGGCGGGATCGTGTCGAACCGTTCTCGCCGGGGGCCAAACGCGTACCCGAAGCGTTTGCCTTCCCGCCGGAACAGGAGAAAGAGCTCTCCCTCCTTGGGAGGCTCGGTGCGAACCATGACGTTGTAACGCGCGAGATCACGGGGGACGACGGTCATCCGCAGCTGGCGGTGGATCTCCGCTTCCAGCGACTCTGCGGTTTCTTCCGGGCTGTCCGCACCGATGCCGTAGTGGATGGCGATCATTGTCATCTGCCCGAGGGTGTGGACTCGGGCTTTCACGTGGCCGCTCGTAAACCATTGCCCCGGGTCTGCGAGCACGATCGCGGCAAGAACTGTGAGCCCGAGCGCGGCGACGGCCAGTTTTCTCATCAGAGGGTTTCCCTCAGCTCGCAACTCCAGCAACCGCCCGATCTCGGCGTTCTCGACGCGCGTGCAGAAGGAGCAGATTGAATGCGGAGGTGATGGCCCTTGGCGCGAGGCGCGTGCTCTACACTTTAAGCCTGGGAAGGAGGGATGAACAGTCGCAGAGCATGTGAGGGCGGGTACCCCCTGCACCTCAGGCGCTCGATCGGCCATACTTCCCAGACCATCCATCCGCACCACGTGACCCGCGCGTGACCCCAAATGAGCCAAGGTATGCGATGACCGGCTTCCGACGCGCTCTTCTGCCACTCGCGCTCCTTCTCGCAATGGCGATCGCCGCCCCGCGCGCATGGCACTTCGTCTCGACGATCCCCGAGGCCGACTTCGCCGATGCGCGTCCCTTCGGATTCGATCGCGTCTCGATTCCCGCGCTCCCCTTCGACACCACCGGCTTTCGCACCGAGACACGACTGATTCGGTGGGGGAGCGATCGTGGGCATCGCCACGGCACCTATGAGCTCATCGATGCCGAAGGACGAGTTCGATTGCGCGGCGCCTTCGAACGAGGGAGCCGGATTGGCGAGTGGCAGGGGTTCGATGCGGAGGGCGTGCTCGTCCTCTCGGGTCACTATCTCGATGACGTCCGCGATGGTTCGTGGCTCGAGCCGCTCGGATCCCGGGCCGCGGAGGTGGAGTATTCACGGGGGGTGCTTCTGCGCTGGCGGATGACGATCGGGACTCATCGCACCCGATGGGGGTCGGCTCCCCCCGGCTTCGACGGCGAGCTGGCGCTTCACGCGATCGGCCGCGGCAGCGCAATCCCCGGCAGCTTCGTCGCGATCGGGCTCGGGCACTTCCACAAGTCGGCAAACAGCGTTGACCCTGATTGGGTGGAAGAAGGGACGTGGGTCTGCATCGACGTCGGCGGCTTTGGTCCGATGCGCCTCGGCCGCCCGGTCGGCCTCTGGACCTTCTTCTCGGCCTCGGGCGGCATCGATCGACAAGTTCGTTTTGGCCTGGAGGGGAGCCAGGAAGAGGAGCGAACTGCGCCTCCTTGGCACGATGTCGCCGAGTCTTTCCACCCCGCCGGCGCCGACTCCTAACGGACTCTTCACCGACTCCTCACCGACTCACAGCGCCGCTCGAGCATCTCGGGGGCTGCAGCGGGGGGTCAATTGCCGTATCCTCCAAGATCGCCGCGATCGAGTTCGGGGGACCGTGGCTCTCCCTATCTTGTCGATCGCACGCGATTATCTCTCAATCTGATCCATCTGGCCCAGGCGCACCTTGTGATGACCGCATTGCGCCCACCGCACGGCTCTTCGAAGGAGGTTCGATGTCCCCCAGCCCCACATTCCTGCGAGCGCTCGCGCTCCTCTTCACCCTCCTCCTCGGCATCTCCACGTGGGCCGATGGGCAGACTGCCCCCGCGGCCGAACCGGCCGCTGAGGGTGATGAGTCCGCTGCGCCCGCTGACGGTGCGGACGGTGCCGACGGTGCGAACGCAGCCCCGACTCCGGCTCTTCCGCAGTCGTGGGCCGATACCGTCTCGTGGCGCTCGGTCGGACCCGCAAACATGAGTGGCCGCATTCCGGCGCTCGCGGTGTACGAGGCGGATCCGTCGATCTGGTGGGCGGCGTCGGCGGGTGGCGGACTCTTGAAGACCACCAACAACGGCGTGAGTTTCACCCATCAGTTCGAGAATGAAGCCACGGTCTCGATCGGCGATGTGCAAGTCGCGCAGAGCGATCCGAACATCGTTTGGGTCGGCACCGGCGAATCGAACCCCCGCAACTCGGTCTCCTGGGGGAACGGCGTCTACAAGTCGACCGACGGCGGCGACACCTTCACGCACATGGGACTCGATGAGACCTATCAGACCGGGCGGATGGCGATCCACCCGACCAATCCTGACATCGTGTACGTCGGTTCCCTCGGACGGCTGTGGGGGCCGAACGAGGCGCGCGGCGTGTACAAGACGATCGATGGCGGAGCGACCTGGGAAAAGGTGCTCTACATCGATGACAAGACCGGCATCATCGAACTGAAGATGAACCCGCGCGATCCGGACATGTTGCTCGCCGCCGCTTACGAGCGGAAGCGCGGCGACCTCGACGACGACGACCCCGCCGTGAAGTTCGGCGAGGGGACCGGGATCTACAAGACCACCGACGGCGGCCGCAACTGGAAACGAATCGAGAGTGGTCTTCCGACGGTGCGCATGGGGCGAATCGGCATCGACTGGTACCGCAGCGATCCGAGCATCGTGTACGCGGTGGTCGAATCGGAAAAGCTCGGCAAGGAGCCGGAGAACGCGCCGTTCGTCGGCCTCTCTGGAGAAGATGCCGACGTCGGATCGCGAATCACCCAAGTCGCCGACGAGGGTCCTGCCGCCAAGGCGGGGCTGGAAGTCGGAGACATCGTTGTTTCGGTCGACGGCGAGATTGTCCACTCCTACAGCGGTCTCCTCGCCGCGATCCGCCGCCATGTCGCGGGGGAGACGACGCAGTTGGTCGTGTCGCGCGATCGTGAGACGGTCGAGGTGGAGATCACTCTCGCCGAGCGCCCGGCGCCGGAAGAGGCGCGCGGCGGGAATGGCAACGGGCAGTTCCCCGGGCGGAACCGCAACAACCGGAATCCCTTCGCGGCGTTCCTCGGTGGCCAGCAGCCGAACCTTCAAGGGCAGCAAGGCAAAACTGAGAGTGATCACGGCGGACTGTATCGCAGCGACGACGGCGGCGATTCGTGGCGGCGTGTGAACACCGTCAACCCGCGCCCAATGTACTTCAGTCAGGTGCGAGTGGATCCCAGTGACGCGAACTACGTCTACGTTCTCAGCGTGTCGCTCTACAAGTCAGCGGATGGCGGTGAGCACTTTACCTCCGACGGCGCCGACCGCAGCGTTCACGTCGATCACCACGCGCTCTGGATCGACCCGCGCGACGGTCGCCACATGATTCTCGGGAACGATGGCGGCGTCTACGTCACCTACGATCGCATGGAGAATTGGGAGCACCACAATCAGTTCGCGATCGGGCAGTTCTATCACGTGACTGTTGGGCCGCGCCGCAACTACTGGATCTACGGCGGTCTCCAGGACAACGGCAGCTGGGGGGGGCCGAGTCGCTCGGCGCGCAACCGGGGCCCGGCGAACTGGGACTGGCTTTCGATCGGTGGCGGGGACGGCTTCGTCTGCCGGGTCGATGCCAACGATCCAAACCTGGTCTACTTCGAGAGCCAGAACGGCGGTCTCGGAAGGCGGCACTTCACCACTGGCGAGCGCGGTCGCATCCGGCCGCAGGCGCCGCGGGGAACGAACTACCGCTTCAACTGGAAGACCCCCTTCATCCTCTCGGCGCACAACTCGAAAGTCTTCTACGTCGGGGCGAACCACGTGTGGCGCTCTCTCGATCGCGGAGACGGTCTGCGGAAAATCTCGCCCGAGATCACCGCAACCGACAAAGGCAGTGCGACCGCGCTCGCGGAGTCGTCGCTCGATCCGGATCTTCTCTACGTCGGAACCGACGATGGCGCGCTGTGGGTCACCCGAGATGGAGGCAATGAGTGGGTCGCCCTCTACTTCCCGACCGGAGATCTGCCGGTCGACGTCGTGCGCCGCACGGAGATCTTCTACAACCTGCTCGCCTCTGCGTCCGCCCCTTCCCCGGTCGCCCCGTCTCAGGTGGCTCCGTCTCAAGTAGCTCCGTCTCAAGTCGCCGATGACGACGACCCGCCCGCGCCGCCGGTGAACCCTCGTCGCCAGCAGATGATCGAGCGCTTGAAAGCGATGGACGCCAACGGCGACGGCAAGATCGCTCGCGATGAGGCGCCGGAAGGCTTCGGGGCTCGGATCTTCGATCGCGCCGACACCAACACCGATGGCTTCATCGACGCGAAGGAACTCGAGGCGTTTGCCGCGCGACCGCGTGGCGGCCGAGGCGGTGCCGGCGGTGAGGCTGGCGGTCGCGGAGGTCCCCCGGATGGAGCCGGTAGGGACGCCGCGGGAGCTGCGGGAGCTGGACAAGCCGGAGAAGCTCCGCGTCGCGGACGTCGCGGTGGCCGCGGCGGAGAGGGAGCAGGCGACGCGGCCGACCCGGCCGAAGGTGCTGCGCGCCCCGAGAGCACGTCGAACCTCGACGAGCTGATCGATGGTCCGCGCTACGTGAGCGAGATTGTCGCGAGCCGCTTCGAGGCGGGACGTGTGTACCTCGCGCTCGATGGTCACCGTTCGAACGACGATCTGCCCCACGCGTTCGTCAGTGAGGATTACGGAACGACCTGGAAATCGATCAGCGAGAACCTTCCCGCAACTGCGGGCTCGACGCGCACGATCGCCGAGGATCTCGAAGATCAGAACATCCTCTACATCGGCGCCGAGTTCGGGGCGTGGGTCAGCATCGATCGCGGCGAGACGTGGACCGAGTTCGGTGGCCTACCGACCGTCGCGGTGCACGCTCTCGCGCAGCACCCGACCGCGGGCGAGATCGTGGCGGGAACCCACGGCCGCAGCCTTTGGATCGCCGACGTCACCGCGCTGCGCCAAATGAGCAAGGCCACGCCGAGCGAAGCACAGAAACTGTTCCGCCCGAACGATGCCATCGTCTGGCGCGGCCAGCCGAGCACTGGGATGGCGCGCGGATTCATGGGCGAGAACCCACCGAACGGGGCGCGAATCACCTATTCGATCGGGGCGGAGCGAGTCGGCGAAGTGACGATCCGCATCGAGAACCTCGCGGGAGAAACCCTCGCGACGATCGAAGGGAAGACCGAGCTTGGACTCCACGAAGCGATGTGGAACCTGCGCCGGGATCCGCGCCGCGGCCGCGGTGGGCAGGGTGGACCGGGCGGCCAGCGGCGCCGCCGGTTCGGTCCGCCGATCGCGGCGGGTGAGTATCGCGTGGTGCTCGACGTCGATGGCACGCTCTCCACTCAACCGCTGAAGGTCGAACTCGATCCCGGGTACCCCGACACTACCTGGTCCGCCTTCGAGCACCTGGAGGAGGAGTTCTTCCGCTCGGAGGAAGATGGAGATGACGACTCTGACGAGTAGTGGTCGGGGCACGGTGTCGGTAGGGGCACGGTGTCGGTAGAGGCACGGTGTCGGTAGAGGCACTGTTCCGGTAGAGGCACAGCTGCTGGGGAGAGCTCTGAGGAGAAATCGTGGAGAGCTGGTGGTGAACGCGAAGAGCTTGCGGAAGGCCCACATTTTTGACCGGGGTGAGCGTCCTGCTGGTCGGGTGTTCAGTCTTCGGGCCGAGGGATCAGTATGTGGTCGAGACGATCTTCTCCGCCCTTGCGATCGCGTTCTCACTCGGGGGCTGCTCGAGTTACTTGAATGCGACGGGGTTGTCTCGCAAACACCTCTGGTACGGCCTGGTTCCCCTTGGCGGTTTCTACATTCTGGTCGAGTTCGAGAAGCGCCGCGCCCATCGGGCGCGCGCGCTGAGCGGTGGGCGCCGTTCTCAGCCGCGCCGGAAAGCGAATGGCAGAGCGATGGAGCGAGACGGCAAGTGAAGGTCTACCTCGACGATGAGCGCATCGCTCCTGACGGCTGGGTGCAGGTTCGCTGGCCCGATGAAGTCGTGAAGCTTCTCTTGTCCGGCAATGTTACCGAACTCAGCCTCGATCACGACCTCGGCGACGATCGGCGAGGGACCGGCTACGACGTGGTTCTCTGGCTCGAAGAAGCTGTCGCACTCCGCGGGTTCAAGCCACCTCGGGTGAAGGTTCACAGTGCGAACACATCCGCGCGCGTGCACATCCGCGCGCGTGAAAATGGAATCAGGGATCCGCTCGATCGAGAGGTTGGCGGGCACCAGCGGTGAGTAACCGATCGCCTTGAGTGACCCTGGTTGAGAATCGCCCAGTTCTCACCCCCGCCACTTCTGCCGCTGCTTGCGCTGCGGGAGATCCCGCTTCCGCCACCAGCCAAGCTTGTCGAGGATTTGGCACGCTGCTAAATCGGCCAGCTCGATCTTCTCTCGGTGGTAGCAGAACCAATAGCTGATCACTCGCTGCTTCGTCTTCGCGATGAACTTCGGGTTCGCCGCGGCGAATTCATCGACGAGCGCGCGCGGAATCGCCTCGATCTGCGCGAGGATCTTTTCGTGGATCTCGACCACGTACTCTCCGGTGAGCTGCACCACATAGGGCAAGCTCCAGTCGGTGGTGGCCTCGAGCAGGCGATCGAGCTGCGCCTCTCGCACGAACCCATCGTGGTGTCGAGACAACAAACAGGCGCGTACGAGTTTCGCTTTCGATCCGATCGTCTTCGCACTCGCGAGGTCGGTGCCAAAGAGGCGCACCGGAATTTCGATACGGTCCCCCTGGACAGTGACCGGATCGAGGAAGTCCTCACTCGTCCACCAGTCATCACCCAGCGAGTCGACGGCGGGAATCACCGTGCGCTCGAGGGAGCGGGGGAATGCGCGAAGTGGATCGAGATGATGAGCCATCGAACTTGTCGCTTCATATTGCCGCGGTCCTACCGCAAGGACAGGAGCCGCGATGACAGGAGTCCCCACGCGCCCTTCGAACGGAGAGGGGAGCACGGCGGACGGACCAGGCTGGATTTTCGTGCAACCAGAGTTGACGATCAAGGGATCCCAGCGACCTCTTCGTTTCTTCAGAGACCCGAACGGAGCGTCTCGTGACGATTTCAGCCTCCCTGCTCCCCGAGTTCGATCTCGAACTTGCAAACGCCCGCCGCACCCTCGATCGCATCCCGGCGGAGAAGCTCGATTGGGGTCCCCACAAGCGGTCGATGACGTTTCGCAGTTTGGCGACGCACATCTTCACGATGCCGCGCACCCAAGTCATGCGCAGCATGGTGTTGAACCACCGCATCCATCACTCCGGGGCGAAGAGGCCGTGCGCGTTCAGCTTCGAGAGTGCAGCCGCGAGCACGGTCGTGCGATCGCCTTCTGCCGACACCGGCTCGCGCACCCGAGCGGTTGGCCCCTCGACCACCTCCCACTCGGCGACCAGCTGATCGTGCACCTGCGCATCGGCATCGGATGGATTGTCGATGGGACCCTCGGCTGAATCACTGCTTGAATCAAGGCTCGAGTCTTCCGCGCGGCCCGCGATACGGGCGTGAGCCGTCGCGCGATCGATGGTGAGCTCGAGGAAGACGCACGGGACCCGTCGCGAAAGTGCCAGAGAGACCGCGGCTTGTCGCGGAGCATCGAGGTGGAACGTGGCATCGATCAGTGCGCGCCCGCCTTGTGCGATGATCCGATCCGCGCGCTCTAGGCACTCGCTGTAGACCTCTCCGACGCGCTCGGGCGAGTACAGCGCCGCTCCTTTCAAGGATGGAAAGAGCTCGCGGCGCACGAGGTCAGAGCGAATCCATTCGAACTGGGCCAGCGTGTGCACACCCTCTGCCACCGTCGACTTGCCGCACCCCGGCGGGCCGCCCACCAAGACGAGTGCCGGCCGCCGAATGGGGGGCTCCAGCGAGCCGAGGGCGAACAGCCAATGACCGAGGGCACGCTCGACGAGTTGGTCGCGTCGATCCTCCGTGAGGTCCGCATGGGCGATGGTGAGGTGATCGATCTTGGCTCGCACCGCCGAGCGATAGGCGATGTACCACGGAAACAACGTCCCCGTATCTCCGCTCGCTTCGAGGTAACTCCGCGTCAGGGCATCGGCCAGAGCATGCTCACCCGCGAACGAGAGATCCATCGCGAGGAATGCGACGTCGCTGATCGGGTCTGCGTGGCGAAACCGCTCGGAGAACTCGACGCAGTCGATGATGACGAGATCGTCGGGGGGGGTGCGCTCGGGAAAGTGATAGACGTGATCGAGGCGAAGGTCTCCGTGGGTATCACAGGGAATGCCGCGGGCCGCCCGCTCCTCGAAGATCGGCCGCAGCGTGGTCAGGGCACGTTCGACCGCGTCTCTGACCCGGGTGTGGAGAGTCCGAGAGATTGCGGCAGGAGTTTGAGCGCCGACGAAGGGCGCGGTTTCGATCAAGTTCCCGCGGGCATTCTCTGCGATGCGCGCGAATGTCGCGCCTAGGGTGGTTTGTTTCGATCGCTCTGCGGCGGCGTGGAAACGTGCGAGGCGCTCTCCGAGTTGCGGCCAGAAGCTGTCGGTGACGAGCCCCGCCGCCAACCGATCCGCGAGCCGCGCGTCGTCGGGGAGCCGTACCATGTGGACGGCGTACTCGATGATCTCGCCGGCTGAGTCATCTTCTCCGCCCACCTGAATGCCGAAGGAGGTGCGCCGGATCGGAACGACGCCGCGGTAGACATCGGGTGCGAGGCGGCGGTTCAGTCGCACTTCCTCCTCACAAAAATGGCGACGGCGCTCGAGAGTAGAGAAGTCGAGGAAGCCGAGATCGAGCGGTTTCTTCAACTTGAAGACGTCACGATCGAGCAGAAACACGAGCGAGATGTGTGTCTCTGCGAGTTCGACCTGTCGCGTGGGGACAGGGTAGGCCTCGGGATCGAGGAGCGCCAAGACGAGTGGGTTGCGATCGGTGTCTGTCATCGCCTCCATCCCACCGTCCTTGAGTCACTTGTCAACGGTCTCCGGGTATCCTCTCCACAACTGGGAAGAGACTCGCCCCTTTGGAGGCACGGGAAAGGATCGAGCGGTGTCGGACATCGCAATTGAAACCGAACGGCTGCTCCTCCGCGCGCCCACGATCGAGGACGCACCCCTTTTCCTCAGGTACGTCGTCGAGAATCGGGAGCACCTTTCTCGGTGGGAGCCGCTCCGAGACGAGGCGTACTACACCCTCGACCATTGGTCGGTCACGCTGGCCTCCCAGTGCGCTCGGATCCGGAGGGGTGATCGGTTCTCGCGGATCTTGTTCTCGCGAGAGACGGTCGAGGGGAACTCCGGGAGCGAGCCAGAGATCCTCGGATCCTGCACTCTCGATCCCATCCAACGCGGAGCGTTTTTGAGTGCGACCCTCGGCTATAGCCTCGCCGCTCATGCAACGGGCAATGGGTTGATGCAAGAAGCGCTCACCGCCCTCATCGCGCACGCGTTCGGCTCGCTCGGCCTCCACCGGATCGAAGCGAATGTGCTCCCTCAGAACGAGCGCAGCCTCAAACTCCTCGATCGGCTCGGATTCGTTCGGGAGGGGTTATCAGAACGTTATCTCCGCATCGACGGACGCTGGCAGGATCACGTGCGGACCGCCCTCCTCGCGGACCACGCTCGCCGGCCGCTGTAACCTCGCGCCACCGCTTCCTGCACCTCCCCTGCCTCCCCTCAAGATTCCGACCCCGGCGATCCGATGAGAGTCGAATGGTTTCCATCTCGAACCCAAGGGGGACGAGCCTGCAGCGCATCGCAGGTCTCCCCCCGGGACACTTTCCACTCAAGCGGCACGCCGTGGTGCCCCATGCCCAGAAGGGCTTCCTTCATGTTGAATTGCCGCTTCCGGCTTTCGCCGGCCCGAGTTTTCCTCAGTCTCGCTCTCGTCGCATTGGCATCCGGCTGCGGATCGAGTAGCTCGGGGCCGAACTTCGTGAACCCGGCCGCTGTGGCAGACGCGTTCACCGCGGTCGGAAACAGCACCCTCACCCGGTCGTCGGCCAACGGAGTGTTGGCGAACGACACGGGAAGCTCACTGACCGTGACTGCATTCGACGCCGTGAGCGCCAACGGGGGAGTGGTAGCCGTGGCGAGCGATGGCTCGTTCACCTACACGCCCGCTGCGGGAATTCGCACCGTCGATACCTTTACCTACACCGCCAACAACTCCGGCGGCAGTTCCGTGGGAACCGTGACCATCACGGTGAGCGGCATGGTGTGGTGGATCGACAACTCAGGTGCCAACGGCACCGGCACCGAATTGGCGCCGTTCAACTCGATCGCGAACTTCACGGCCGGAGCGACCGATCAGACCACCGATTTCATCTACCTGACGACCGGCAGTGGCGCCTATGACGGCACGATCACGCTCCTCGATGACCAGGAGGTCGTTGGCGAGGGTGTCGCGTTGATCGTGGGGGCGACCACGGTGGCAGCCGCGGGCACCGCGCCGGTCCTCACCGCTTCCGCCGGTTCAGCGATCGTCCTCGCCGCGGACAACACCGTGACGGGTCTCGACATCGGGAACACTCCGAGTGGCTACGCTCTCTTCGACGGTGGAGGCACCGTCGGCGGTCTGCAAGTCTCCGATGTAGCGATCAGCGGCACCGGTGGCGCGATTGCGCTCGCGAACGGATCGCTCGGAACCGCCTCGGTGGTCTTCGATAGCATCGCCTCGGCAAGCTCGCCCGCCCGCGGGGTGTACCTCGACGGGTTCATCGGGACCTTCACCGCCACGGGCACCACGACCATCACCGGAGCGGCGGCGGCTTCCATCGACCTCGCGTCCCTTGCGAGCGGGACCGTCACCTTCGCGGCGCTCAACATCTCGGGTCACCTCGGTGTGGCGATCAACCTCGACACGATCGATGCCACTGTGACGACGGGATTGATCACCCTCAGCGCTCACGGGGGCAGTGCGAGCGATGCGATCGTGATCTCGGACGTCGACAACGTGACCCTCGGAGACCTGACCATTCAGGATAGCGACGAGTCGGCGATCTCGATCGTCACGCACCCGGTGGGGAACACGCTCACCTTCGGCGACGTGACGATGGTGACTGCCGCGGATGACTTCGGCCTCGAAACGCTCTCCGTGGCCGGGACGATTGTGCTCGGAGACGTGGACGTCGATGGCGGAGCGGTGAGTGGCAACGAATCGATCTCCCTCGGCGGCGTCGCCGCGACCGGCAGTATCACCTTCACCTCGACGACTGCGAGAAACGGGATCACGATCCCCTCCGCTCTCGGAACGATCAATTGCGGGACCACCACCTGCACCGAGGGGCTGACCATCGATAGCGCCTCCGGCGCGATCCTCACCTTCGATACGCTGGTCGTCAACTCCTCGGGGGACGGCTTCCGGGTGACGAACGGCGACGGCACCGCGACCGTGAACCTCACCGGAACCGCCGCGGATGTTACCGCGAACGGCGTCACGATCGAGATCGACGATACGATCGGCGACGACGGCGCGGCGGGTGGGTGGATGTTCGGGACCGTGATCGGGACCGGAACCAGCGGGATCCTCCTGACCGATCTCGTCGATGACTTTACCGTCACGACCGCGACGACGTTGACGGCGCTGACCGGAACCGCGATCGCAATCACGAACTCGGGAGCCGTGAACCTGACCTTCGCCGGCGCGACCACCCTGGGCACCGCGAACCCGAACCAGGTCGATCGCGGAGTCGTGCTCACGACCAACAGCATCGGAGCATTGTTCAGCTTCGGGACGCTCGTGATCGACGCGGTCACCGATGGCTTCACGGCCGACGCCGGAATCCTCAATTTCACGGGCACGCCGCCGGTGATCACGGCAGAGGACGAGCACGCGATCTCGATCTCGAGCTGCCTGAGCACTTCGGGGGGCGCGGGTCTCTGGTCCTTTGGAAACATCGCCTCCACAGCGATCGCGACCTCCGGTGAGAACGTGGCAGAGTTCACCGGGTGCACCGCGGCGATCACCTTCGCGGGAACCGTCACCGGAACGACTCTCGCGGGTCTCGGTGGCGACGTGATCAGCGTGGCGAGCCACTCCGGCAACGTCACCACCGTCGGATTGGTCAGCTCTGCGTCCTACACC
>CALEHF010000024.1 GCA_937876125.1 uncultured bacterium | reverse complement strand
GCTAACGTTCCCCCTTCGAACCTCACCCCCAACGATACGGAAAGGGACTCGATGCAGCCAATACTGTGCATCCCGACGCTCGCCGCGATGCTCTTCCTCCTCGCGATCTCGCCTCCCGCAGCTCTCGCAGTCGACACCCCCGCGGGCGCGCCCGAGTACCTCGAACGCACCCTCCGGCCGCGGTGGCGACTGGAAACGATCGATGTGGTTCTTGCGGAGATCGAACGGGTGATCGATCGCCCGGTGCAAGCTTCGACGGGAGTCTTCGAAGATCGGCGGATCCAAGTGATCTTGATCGAGCGGAAGAAGCTCAGCTTGAGCTCGATCCTCACGCTCTTGGAGGAGAACTACGACCTCCACTGCATCGCCGAGCCGCTGCGACTCGTCGTCGAAACTCGAGCGGAAGAACGGATTCGACGCCGCCGCCCGGTGAACCTCGACTTGCGGGACTACGGATTGTTCTTCTGGGCTCCGCCGGTCACCACTCAGGTGCGCATCACTTCGAATGACTCCTCTGACTACGACTCTGGATCGCCGTACAACTTCGGCTCGGATCGAGAACAGGATGACGGAGACCTTCCCTTCGAGCTGCAAGCTCTCCTCGATGAGTTCAACGACGAGGACTCGAGTGGGGGTGGCTCACTCCGAGGAACCGGGGCTCTCCTCTTGCAGCTGACCCCGGAAGAAGAGGTGACGGTGCGGGGCGTGCTCGAAGACCTCGCAAAATCGAAGCTCGCGCGGACCCACTGGCGGGTCCACTTCGGTCTGCTCCCTGGATCCGCGGAGACCCGGGGCGGAGTCGTCTCTGGTGAAACGGCTCGCGCCGTCGCCGACCTGCTCATCGAGCCCGAGCGCCTGTCGCTGTCCGCCATCGATGGTCAGGAGGCTTTCGCCCGCTCTGGCTCTGCGGAGCGCACCGTCTCCGATATTGAAGTGAACCAGACCGGGCCGTATCCCGTGGTGAATCCGGTGATCGATGTTCCGCTCGCAGGAAGCTCGATCCGGCTGCGGGTTTCGACTGGGGTCGAGAACTCGTTGCTCTGCTACCGTGCCATGTGGCACGCGTTCGTTGGGCAGGTCAAGCGGTCCAAGGTGCGCACTCCATCGGTGACTCGACCGGGACAGAATTCCGTCAATGTCAAAAAGGACGGCGCCGCGACAGCGAGTCAGCGACCCGAAGAGTCGATCCCCGGTTCGATCATGGAGATCGAGGATCGACCTCTCGGTCGATGGGATTCGGTCGGAGAGGCGTTCATCCCCCGCGGATCCGGATTGATCCTTCTCGGAGTCGTCGAGGGTCGCGCTGCCGCGATCGTCTTCGAGGAGGTGACGCAATGAGCCGGCTCACTCAGCCCTTCCTCTCCGTTCTTTGGGTTCTGGTCGTCTGCAGCGGGGGCTCGATTGCGATGTCCCAGGAGGCGCCGGCCCCCGCACCGCCCCCGCCTGCCACCGTCGATCTACGCGTCGAAGGCGACCCTCTCCTCGTTTTGTTCGAGCGGATCGCGCGTGACCTCGAGTGTGGACTGATCGCGCACCGAAGCGTGGTCGATGTTCTGAGCCAAGAGGCTCATATCGAGGTGGCTGATGCCCGCTGGAGCGATGCGGTCGCGCTTTTCGCGACTGAATACGGCATCGCCGTGCGTCGGACTGCCGATCGGCTCGAGCTCACCCAGATCGATGCCGAGTTTCGCCGACTCCTCGTGCGTCGCTCGTACCCCATCGGCCATCTGATCGAGGTGATCAGTGATCACAAGGCTCCGATGCTCGGCTTTGGGAGTCTGTACCGGGGGGAAGGAGGCGGAGGCGCCTTGCTCAGTCTCGGCGGCGGCGAAGAGAGCGTTCTTCTCGACTCGATTCCCGACATGATTCCAGAAATCGCAGGGCGGGGTACGTGGGACCGCGAAGGAGTCAGTCTCGAGATCGAGGGGGATCGCCTGATGGTGCGTCAGATTCCTGCGGTCCATGAGGCCATTGCGGTCTTTCTCAAGGACATTGAGCAGCGGATCGCCCGCCAAGTGATCTGTCGCTTCACCCCGCTTCCTCCGGGGGAGTACGGAGAGACTCTGACCGCAGAAGAGCTCGCACCGTTGGTCGAGGGTCGCATTCCCCGGGCGACTTGGGTGGCAGCGGATGGGCAGACGAACCACTGGTTCGCCGGGGAAGAACGCACGTTCATCGAGGATGTCGAGTTCGTTTCCCACATCGCCGACCCCGTCGTCGAACTGTTGCGCACCGGCTGGGCGATCGAGGTGACCCCTCACGTGACCCAGGTCGGGGTCGTTGCGAATGTCTCCTTGGTGCGTGCGACGAGTCCCGGGAGCGAGCAGCGGGATGTGCTTTCGAGCGATGGTGAAACCTGGGTTTCGATCGAGTCTCCGAAGCTCGAGTTCGATCAGTCGCTGGGGACCTTCCGGGTCCCCGACGGCGGGGCCTCGATTCACCAGATCGGGGGCGGCTTCTACGCCCTCGAATTCGAGGTCCTCGACCCGCGGCGGGGGTGAATCTCGGGTTCTCGGGGTCCCAGGGTGCAATGCAAGCGGGCCGGGGGGGGCGTTCGGGCGAGAACTCGTTCGACGCCTTCCCGGCCTGCATCGTACTCTTCGTTGTCTTTCCGGGACTCGGCGACCATCAACAGGAGACCCATCTTCGATGGCACTCAGTACTCACATTCAAGGCTTGTCGACCAACGAGCTGCTGCAAGTGATCTCGAACGGCCGCCTTTCAGGCGTGCTCACCGTGGTCAGCCAGTTCAGGACCGGCCGTATCGTGTTCACCTGGGGACGGGTGACGCACGCGAGCACTGATACCCAGGGTCGGCTCGGCGAAGTGCTGTTACGTGAGGGCATTATCAGCGCTCAGGACCTCGAATCCGCTCTGCACGTCCAGCGAGGGCAGCGTAAACAGCGCCCCATCGGGACCGTGCTCCAGTCGATGGGATTGGCCGAGAAGAATACGATCGCCCGGACCCTCAAAGAGCAGATGAAGGACGCCTTCTTCGAGCTGATCGAGTGGAAGGAGGGGGTCGCGCACCTACAGATCGACATGGCGATGGCCCTCGCTTCGGTGAAGCTCGACGTCAGTCTTGATACCCAGGGGTTGCTCCTTGAAGCTGCGCGCATTGAGCTATTGTCAAATGTTGTGTTTCACCGAGTGATCAAGCGGCGTCTCTCTCCT
>CALEHF010000023.1 GCA_937876125.1 uncultured bacterium | reverse complement strand
CGCAGCCCGTATCGGTCTGCGCTCGATTCCATATGAAGTCGCAGCTCGCGGACCGCCCTCTCCCTCGGCCACGAAAAGGCCGACTACGACGAGACCCTCATCGAGAGCTCGATGAGCGCCAATGCCGAAGCCATGTGCAAAACAGCAGATGATGATTTGTAAGAAAATCTGCCCGTCAGCAGCCCTGCCCGTCAGCAGCCCTGCCCGTCAGCAGCCCTGCCAGTCAGCAACACTGCCCGTTCACGTCCCCTCCTCGGCCCACACTCGGAAGAAAGAGCTGAGAACGCTTGTTGATCATAGGGATGCTCGGGCCCTTTGACAAGCCTGGAGGTCCGCCGCACCGGCTCCTCCCTGACGTGGCGACCCGCGATGCAGGCGAGGGGGACCGGTCCTCGACCGATCCTCCCCGACTGAACCCCCTCGAACTGGACTTCGGCTTGTTCAACCGTCACGCACCGGTTTAGGGACAAAGTGTGAACTCACCACAGTCCAAGGAATCGGTCGCGGTCGGGTCCGCTCCACAGTTCGGGAACGGGAACGGAGGCATGTCTCCCGACGAAAAGAGGCCGCCGAGGACGAAGATCGCATCGGCGATGTTGAGGCTTCCGTCGTCGTTGGCGTCGGCGGCGTCCGAGCAAAGCAGAGGCGAGGCTCCCGGAGTGAAGAAAGCTCCGAGCAACGTGATCGCGTCGGAGATGTTGTAACTCCCATCCACGTTTGCGTCGCCGCGTATGTACTCGGGGGAAGGCAACACGCCGCACAGAGTTGTCGCACCCCCGAACACACATCCGTTCCCTTGCTGGCAGAACGAGATGCACGAAGGATCGAAAGTACCAGTCACCCGAATGTAGTCGCCGGTGGAAAAGCCCGCAGTGCTCACAATGTAGAGCCCCCCCTGGTCCGATTGAAAGAGAGTGCACTCGACCCCGTCGACGAGGAATCCGCACTCGTCGAAGGACTGGGCAGAGAGGGAGGTACCAAGGGTCGAAAGAGCTGCGAGGAGTATGCCGGAGAGAACGATGCGTTTCATCGGGTCCGCCTTTCACGTCGCGGGGGACACCGAGATCGTAAGTGCCGTGCGCCGAAAGTCAAAGGCGGGAGCGAAGCTCAACCGCTCGAGAGCCACAGAACCAGACCGGCAATTCCGACCATGAGCTGGACGAACAGCACGATCTCTCCGGCGATGAGAAGGGAGCCCAAGACCGGACCGCCCACCACACCCCGCACCTCGAGAAGATCGACCCGCCGCAAGTTCACGCTCATCTCTGGATTGTCGGCAGCTTCCTTTCGCATGGAAGTCTTCCCCTCGAGAGTGGGGTAAAGGACTCGAGTCACCCACAGGTTCTCCGTCCCGGTGCTCGTCGTCACCCGAACCTTCTTTCCCTCGAGCTTCGCGTCTTCCACGTCACGGCGGGAACGGTGATCGACCACGTCCCAAGCGGCGCAGCCCGAAACGAGCAGCCCCAGACAGAGAACCAGGACAAAGAGTTGAATCGGTTTCATGGCAAGCCTCCCTCTCCCTGCAGCTTGCAAGTCTCGTGACAGAAGACCTCTCCCGGCAAAGAGCGCAGCTGAGTTCACTTGCAACAACCTGGTGACGGTGCTCTGTTGCAATCAGGACCACTCGGGGAGTTTCTCCGGGAGATGCTGCCGTCCTGCGGGGAATCTCGACCCCCTCGACATCGATCCGCTTCAACTAGAATGGAAGCGTATGAATGGCTGGCTCGTCATCGTCACGCTGTGCGCGCTCCTCCTCTTCGGCCCGCCCCTGCCTGCGGGGACTCCCGACATCGCGCCTCGAGCGGAGCGAATCGGGCTCGACTGCGGCCCCTTTATCGGGCATGCCGAGACCACTCGGGCGAAGGTGTGGGCACGCGCCACCGCTTCCGGCAGCTACTCGCTCATCCTCGAGCCGGGAACACGCAGATTCGAAGCCACGACTCTCCCCGAGAATGCTACCTGCGTGGTCTGAAACCTCGACGGGTTGGACTCGAACACGAAGTACACCGACTCCATCCAAAGCGCCGACGGGGACGTGCTTTCTGCCGGCCCGGAGTTTTTCTTTCGCACGGCGCCAGGGGATGACGCCGACCAAGAGCTCCGCCTCTTCTTCGGGTCCTGCGCGCGAGACGACGCCGGAACCGCCGCGGTATGGAAAAGAGCGGCGGAGGAGCCGATCGACCTCTGCATCTTGCTCGGCGACACTCCCTACATCGACTCTTCCAAACTCGAGAAGCAGCGCAGCCGGTACGCAGCATTCGCGCAGGTGCCGGCAATGGCGAGTCTCCTCCGCCAGACCCCCTGTCGATCTTGGCCTTCGCACTGCCCGCCACAGCCCAAGTGTCGGTCGAGTATCAGCTTCACATTGTCACGCCGTTTCCAGGTGGAAGTAGCGGTGAGGCCTACGTGTGGGATGTGAACGACGACGGGACCGCGGTCGGTACGGCGACGTCGAGCACCTACCACGGGTTCTTCTGGACCGTCGACGACGGGAAGATCGACCTTTGCCCGGGGGACGTGCGGGGAGTCAACAACGCTGGCGTCGGGGTAGGAAATGCCATCCAATGGTCAGGCCCCACCAGCTCGGCGGTGATCCCTGCGCCCAGCAGCGACTACTTCACCGTCCACGCCCTCGATGTGAGCAACATGAACTACGTGGTCGGTGAAGCTGTGCACCAGTACTCCAGCTCGACCTCGGACCAGACCGCGTTCGTCTGGGACCCCATCAACGGGACGCGCGACCTCCGGGTCCTCGGGGTCACCTCGGCATTCACGGCTCACGCCGTCAATGATTCGGGCCAAATCGTCGGCGACACGAGCTTCACTGGCAGTACGAGTACGACCGGTGCCTTCATGTTCGATCTCGTGACCAACCAGACCGTCGCGCTCGGAAGCCTGATCCCCGGCGTGGTCGGAAGGGCTTCGGCTCGAGACATCAACTCGAGCGGGATGGTGACGGGTTACTCAGGGACACCCCAGCTCTTCGTCGGGGACCACGCGTTCGTTTGGACCGGGGCGGGAGGAATGCAGGATATCGGTGTTCTCGGGGTCTACTCCGGTGGGATCACCCTCGAAGATTCGCATGCATACGCGATCAGTGACTCGGGCTCCGTCGTGGGGAACAGCACTGTGTCGGGCGCGGCCACCAGTTGGGACGCGCGCCATGCGTTCATCTGGGATGACACCCTGGGGATGCGAGATCTCAACGAACTCTGTGTTCGTCCCAATGACTACTATCTGATCAATGCGACCGCCATCAGCAACACCGGATGGATCTGTGGCACGGGCTTCGGCAGCGCCGGGGGCGGCATCTTCTCAGGGTTCGTCCTCGAGCCGATCCTCGTGAACGAGCCGACGTTTCGGCGCGGGGACTGTAACGACGACGGCTCCATCAACATCGGGGATCCCATCGTTCTGCTCTCGGCGCTGTTCTCCGGAGGCGCTTTACTCCCTTGCGATGACGCGTGCGAGCTGAACGACGACGGAGCACTCAATATCGCAGACGCCATCTATGCGCTGAATGCACTCTTCGGCGGGGGGCCTGCCCCGGCCAGCCCCCACCCTGACTGCGGAGTCGATCGGTCCCCCGACGCGCTCGACTGTGTCACGTTCACCGGCTGTCCCTAACAGGCCGGGTCAGCCGGAGAGGAGCTCCCATGTTCCGAACGCGCGCGCCGCCTGCCGGCGCGCGTTGGACTCGAGTATCAGAGGATCCTTGGATATCTCCGATCCGATCTGGAGCCTCAATCACCTCTTGAATTGCCCGAGCTGCGCCTGCCTGTAGCTCGAGCCCTGGGTTGCGCGATCGGACTTTGTGGGTCCGGTCGCGCTCCAAGACTCTCTCCTGATGTGATCTGTAGCTTCCGCACATCCGCACTCCCTTGCCAGATCCAGACGTCGCTTGGCCCTCGTATCTCGAGAGACCGGCGGCTGAGCTTGGAGTGCAGGCGCCCAACGCCCCAAGCAGAACCAAGTCCCCTCAATCTTCCAATCGATCGCTCATGCTCTCTTGCCTCTCCGAAGGAAAAAGCGAACCCTAGGCCATGCGAAGCGCCAAACCCTGTCGCGGGACCCTTAGCAGATGGGATCGTCATTGAGCGTTCGAGGAAAATCGACTTCCCGAGGATCTCGGGCGCGCTCCCCCGATCTCGAGGGGATCATGATCGGGCCGGAGTTGATCGACCAGATCCGAGGGCGACTTCGGGAGGGCAAGCGGGTCCGGCGTACTCTCGGACCCGAGGGGCGCCTTCACATCGACCGCGAACTCCCCTTTCTCTGTGTGTACCGACACACCACGTCGGAAGACCGTGGGACCGTGGACCTGGTCACCGGCGAGGCCTCTTACCTCGTCACACCCACCCTGGCTTCGACCGGATCGATCCGGCGACTCGTGAAGGCGATCTCCGAGGTCATGATCGAGAAGTTCGGCGCGTTCCTCATCGTCGAGGTGTGGGCGAAACCGGACTCCGGGTCGGAGACCGATCACCGCGCGACGGACGTCACTCCCGTGATCGAGATCCACCGCCCCGCGGCGACCTCACTCGACAACACCGTGGAAGTTCTCGCGCGCCATTTGCGGAAGATTAGGGTGCAAAGCCTGCCTGTCGATGTGCGCGTCGGGACCTCAGAGAGCGGGGCACCGACCGGCAGCCGGGGGGTCGTGCCCCCAAAGGAACTGAAGCGGTCGAGAGTCCAAGTCATCGGGATCGCGATCCCTCCCGTCTACCGCAGTGAGTCCGGGTCATCCGTGTCGCTCTACCCGTTGCTCCTGAAGTCGCTGCGACGGGGATTTGGGCTCGCGCTCCGGCGCGCGTTCTACGAGTTTGCGCGCGGACGCACGGAGCATCGCCCCCCCCACTACCACGAGCTGGGTCGGCGCGCGGTGGTGAAAGCGGTCTGGCAGGTCGACGGGCAGCTCGCAAAAGTCTCGAAGCAGTTCGATTACCTGCTCAGCGTGACCCCGGTAAATACTGCGGAGGCGTGGACTCGTTTCAAGCGAAGTCGGTACGAGGAGCCTCCCAAGTTTCACTACCTCCCTTTGCCGTTTGACCCGCCGACCCTGAAGCGCGAACTCTACCGAACGCCGGTCGAGCGGATCGAAGATCCCGCCCTGGCCACCCTGTTCCTCGAAAAGCAGGCGGAGCTCGACCGCAAGATTACGATGCTCGCCGATCGCAACACGCACCGATTCCTCCACGGCAGTTTGCAACTCTTCGGAGCGGTTTCCCCGGCGCTCGAAGGGTCGGCGCTCGAGCTCCTCAAGCGGCTCCCCCGGCGGGCAGAGACGCAGAGAGTCGAATTGGTGACCGCCGAACAGTTTGCCGATCGAGCGCGGAAGGAGTTCGCCGAGTATCACGCGATCTACCCCGGGTTCTCGGCGCGAGCGCTGGTCACCTCGAAAGCGGCTGGGGTCATGGTGTCGCGAGGTCGGTTGCTGATCGGGAAGCAGATCAAGCTCACCGAGGCGCGGGTCGATCCGCTCCTGCAGCACGAGGTCGGCACCCACCTCGTCACCTACTTCAACGGGCGCGCCCAACCGTTCCAGCAGCTCGCTTCGGGACTCGCAGGGTACGAAGAGTTCCAGGAGGGCTTGGCGGTGCTCGCAGAGTACCTGGTCGGAGGCCTCGACCACTCACGCCTCCGTCAATTGGCAGGTCGAGTTCTGGCGGTCACCATGCGAGTCGAAGGGGCCTCATTCATCGAGACCTTTCGGAAACTGCTGAACGAGCAATCGTTTTCGCCACGCGCGGCGTTCCAAATCGCGATGCGCGTTCACCGCGGCGGCGGCTTGACCAAAGACGCGATCTACCTGCGCGGGGTCGAAATGCTGATCCGCCGACTCGAGAGCCCCGAACAACTCGAGGCAATGTTCATCGGAAAGCTGGCCATGCGACATCTCGGAATCCTCGAGGAACTCCGGCATCGCGCGGTGCTCCGAGAACCCCCGCTTCGCCCCCTGTTCCTCGACCGACCGGGAGCGGCGGAGCGACTCGTGAAGATTCAGCGCAAGGACTTCAGCTTGCTCGACTTGATCGAGGAAGAGCCGAGCTAGGCCTGGATGAAGCGGATGATTGCGAGCGAGGCGCCGGCGATTCGTCGCAAGACGAGGAGCAC